>JAKONR010000326.1 GCA_022701825.1 Hymenobacteraceae bacterium
TACGGCATTCTTTAATTCTTTTAGATTGAGCACCACAATGTCAGTGCCCTTTCTTTCTTGCATGCCGCGAACGACTACTTCTGCCAATGTGTCCGAATCCTGCCGGACGAGAGTGCTCTTCATAGAGTAGGTTTACTGTTTATCTTGCTAAAGTACGACTGCTAACTCCGTTGGTCATCAGCCCCACCACCTTATTCACCGGCCAGCAGCTTGTTTGGCTGCCCGCCTGCCCTTCAACCAATACGGTGGCGCAACAGTTGCAGCGCGAAAACCGGGCCAGCGAAGGATGCACCGTCATAACGGGGCACCAGACCGCCGGCCGGGGCCAGCGCGGCAATCAGTGGGAAGCTGCCGCCGACGAAAACCTAACGCTTTCGGTGGTGTGGCACCCCACTTTTTTGGCTGCCACCGAGCAGTTTTTGCTGAGCCAGGCCGTGGCCCTCGCGGCGCTCGACTGGGCGCGGCGCTGGCTCGGGGCCGGCGGCGCGCCCAGCCTGCGCGTAAAGTGGCCCAACGACCTGTACGCCGGCAATCAAAAGCTCGGGGGTATCTTGATTGAGAACACCTTGAGCGGGCTAAAAATTCAGTATAGCATTGTTGGAATTGGCTTAAACGTCAATCAGCAAGCCTTCGCCGTGCCCACGGCCACCTCGCTCAGCGCGCTCACCGGCCGCCCCTACGACCTGGCCGCCGCCGCCGCCCGCCTGCTCGAATGCCTGGAAGCGCGCTACCTGCAGCTGCGGGCCGGGCGCGTAGGGCAGCTGCGACAGGAGTACCTGGCGGCCCTTTACCGCTACCAGCAGCCACATTCTTTTTTAGTAGATGGTCAGCCCGTTACAGGCACTATAATGGGGATTGAGGACGACGGCCGCCTGGCCGTGCGGCTGCCGGACGGGGTGCGGCTTTTTGCCATGCAGGAAATTAGATACTTATAAGGCCGACCGCCTCCCGGCCCTTTGCCAGGGGTCTTCGGGCGACGGCTTGGGCCGGTTGGTCGAGTAGGACTTCGGCACGGTGCTTGGTTAGGATAATTTTGAGGCCTAGTTATCTAATCCTGACTATATTTGCCAGGCTAGCCGTTCCGCTCCTCCCCTACCCTATTTCTACCCATGCGCCTTTCTACTGCTTTACTATTTCTCTCGCTGCTGTGCGGCCTTTCGGCCAGCGCTACGGTGTATGACGTCAAGATTGGCCTCAACGGGGCCAACACCTACGACCCCCAAAACCTGACTATTAAGGTCGGTGATGCCGTGCGCTTCGTGTGGGTATCGGGCACGCACCCTACCATGTCGGACAGCAGCCCGGCCGCCTGGGCTACCTTCACACCTAGCGCTACCAATACTAATCAGACGTTTACGTTCAGCCAGGTAGGCAGCTACGGCTACCACTGCACCGCGCACGCCGTGCAGTCGGGTAGCACCTACATTGGCATGGTGGGCAATATTACGGTGCAGACGGCGCTGGCTACCGCGCCCGCGCAGGCCACCGCGCCCACGCTCAGCTTTTTCCCAAACCCCAGCCGGGGGGCGCTCACGGTGCAGGTGGCCGGCCAGCGCGGCCAAGACTACAAGCTCCGCCTTACCAACATTCTGGGTCGCGAAGTGCGCGCCCAAGCCCTGCGCCCCGAGCAAGCCGCCGACGGCTTGGCCGTGGACCTGAGCGGGCTGCCGGCCGGGCTGTACTTCTACTCGCTGCTAGTAAACGACAAAGTAGTGAGCACGAAGCGCCTGACTTTGCAGGGCGACTAGCTACGCGGGCTTTCATTTGATAGAAGCCGCTCCTGACCCGGAGCGGCTTTTTTTGCGCCCGGCCGCTACCGCACGCAACCCCTGGGTGCTTCGTGCCTACTTTTGGGGGCCTGTTGCCTAGCAGGCAGGTAGTTGTTTTTTAGCGTTTCTGCCTTTTCGGGTTGCCACTTCCGGCTGCGGCCGTTTTTGCCTTGTATGAGTTCTTTTAAAAAACTGAATAATCTGGTGGGCTGGCTGGTGTTTGCCATTGCCCTGGGCACCTACCTGCTCACCTTAGAGCCCACGGCCTCGTTTTGGGACTGCGGCGAGTTCATCGCCTGCTCCTATAAGCTGCTGGTGCCGCACCCGCCGGGCGCACCTACCTTCCTGCTGCTGGGCCGCCTCATATCACTCTTCAGCTTCGGCGATGTCACCAAGGTGGCGGTGCTCGTCAATGCCCTTTCGGCGTTGAGCAGCGCGTTCACGGTACTGTTTTTGTTCTGGATTATCACCCGGCTGGGGCGCAAGCTGCTGCTGGCGCGCGGCGAGTTTGAGGTCGAAACACCCGCCCCGACCAGCGGCCAAACACTGCTTATTCTGGGCGCGGGCGTGGTGGGCGCGCTCAGCTTCGCGTTCTCCGACTCCTTCTGGTTCAACGCCGTGGAGGGCGAGGTATACGCCATGTCGAGCCTCTGCACGGCCGTAGTGGTGTGGATAATGATGAAGTGGGAAGAGTATGCCGACGAGGCCGACTCTGATAAGTGGCTCATTCTCATTGCCTACGCCATCGGCCTCAGCATCGGCGTTCACTTGCTGAACTTGCTGGCTTTGCCCGCCCTGGCATTTATTTACTACTACCGCCGCGCGGCCAAGCCCAATCTGGTGGGCGGCATTATCACGCTGGTGGTCAGCCTCATCATCGTGGGCTCGGTGCTGGTGGGCATCATTCCGGGCCTGCCCACGCTGGCAGGCTGGTTTGAGGTGGCGGTTGTTAATAACACGCCGCTGCCTTATAGCTCGGGGCTGATTGTGTTCCTGCTGCTATTCGGCGGGCTCATCTGGTTCGGCTTCAAGGTGTCGTACCGCCGCCGCAGCCAGCTGCTAAACACGGCCATGCTGTGCTTCGTGTTCATTCTGATTGGCTACTCGACCTACCTCGTAGTGCCGATTCGGGCGTCGTTCCTGCCCACCATCAACGAGAACAACCCCAACGACGTGCTCTCGTTCGTGAGCTACCTCAAGCGCGAGCAATACGGCTCGCGGCCACTTATCTACGGCCCGCAGTTCACGGCCGATGTGGCCCGCGACGAGGAAGGCCGGCCGGTTACGCTGCCCGCCAGCCCGCGCTACGTGCGCGAAAACGGCAAGTACAAGGAAATCCCGACCCAGGGCGAATACGCTTACGACTCGAAAGATAAGGTGCTGCTGCCGCGCATCTACAGCCCCGACCCGGCCCACATCGAGGAGTATAAGAAGTGGGGCGTGGACATCCGCAGCTACACCGACCCGCAAACCAACCAGCAGGTGTACTACCCCATTTCGG
>JAKONR010000336.1 GCA_022701825.1 Hymenobacteraceae bacterium
ACGAAACCCTACCCGCCGAGGGCGCCAAGGTAGCGCACTTCTGCTCGATGTGCGGGCCGCATTTCTGCTCCATGAAAATAACGCAGGAGGTGCGCGACTACGCCGCCACCCAGGAAAAAACGGCCGCGCAAGTGCTGGCCGAGGGGCTGCGCGAAAAGTCGCGGGAGTTCGCGGAGCGAGGCAGCGAGATTTATCTGTAAATGCTTGTCATGCTGAGCGCAGCGCAGCGGAGGCGAAGCATCTCTACCAAAAAACTAACTACTACCGCCTGCAACGAAGCAGCAGAGATGCTTCGATTCCGCTGCGCTGCGCTCAGCATGACAACTATTTGCTGACTTATGCCTCGCCCTCGCCCCTACGCCCTCACCATTGCCGGCTTCGACCCCAGCGCCGGAGCCGGCGCGCTGGCCGATAGCAAGACGCTGGAAGCCAACGGGGTCTACGGCCTGGCCGCCTGCACCGCCCTCACGGTGCAAACCGACGTGGCTTTCGAGCGCGTGAGCTGGGTAGCGCTGGGTGAGGTGCAAGCCCAGGTGCGGCTGCTGCTGGCCCGGTTTGCGGTGGGCTTCATCAAGATTGGCTTAATTGAGAGCCTGCCCGTTTTGCTGGAGCTAATTACTTGGCTGAAAGCCCAAAACCCGGCTTTACGCCTCATTTGGGACCCGGTGCTGCGGGCCACGGCGGGCTACGAATTTCACGCCCGGCCCGAGGCGGGGCTGCTGCAAGCCATCTGCCGCGAGCTGGCGCTCCTCACCCCCAACCGGCCCGAGGCCCTGCGCCTGCTGCCCGCCGCTACCGCCGAAGCCGCCGCCCAAACCCTGGCCGCTTGGTGCCCGGTGCTGCTGAAAGGCGGCCATGCCGACGGCGAGTTGGCCACCGACGTGCTGCTGGCCGGCGGCGAGCGCCACGAGCTGAGCGCGCCGCGCCTGCCGCACGGCGAAAAGCACGGCAGCGGCTGCGTGCTCTCAGCCGCCATTGTGGCCCGGCTGGCGCTGGGCGACGACCTGCTCGCCGCTTGCCAAGCCGGCAAGGCCTACACAACCGCCTTTTTGGGCAGCAGCGACACCCTGCTGGGCTACCATTACTAATAACATCATGCAAATCAGCAACTTACACTATATCGCCACCACCGCCCAGGCGGCCGAGCTGGCTTGCCGGGGCGGCGCACGCTGGGTGCAGCTACGGGTCAAAAGCCTACCCGCCGCCGAGTGGCGGCAGCGTGCCCTCGATGTGCAGGCTGTGTGCCGGCACCACGGCGCGGCACTGATTATCAACGACAACCCCGCGCTGGCGCTGGAAATCGGGGCCGACGGCGTGCACCTGGGCCAGCAGGATATGCCGCCCGCCGAAGCGCGGGCTCTTTTGGGGCCGGCCTTCGTCATCGGGGGCACGGCCAACACCTTTGCCGACATCGAAAAGCTGGTGGCGGCCGGCGTAGATTACATCGGGCTGGGACCGTTTCGCTTTACCACGACCAAAGAAAAGCTGAGCCCGGTGCTGGGGCTGGCGGGCTACGCCGAGGTATTGGCGCAGTGCCGGGCGGCGGGTTTTACAACGCCCGTTATCGGTATTGGGGGCGTGGAGTTGGCCGACGTAGCCGACTTGCGGGCCACCGGCCTGCACGGCGTAGCCGTGTCGGGCGCCATTGGCAGCGCGGCCGACACGGTGGCAGCTGCGCGAGCTTTCTTGAATGTACTAACTGAAAAACAGCTAGTAGCCAGCTTATGAAAACGCAACCCTTAGTTATTGCCGGGCGCACGTTTGGCTCGCGACTGTTTACGGGCACGGGCAAGTTCAGCTCGTCGGCGCTCATGGAAGAGGCGCTGCTCGCCTCGGGCTCGGAGCTGGTGACGGTGGCCCTCAAGCGCGTGAACGTGGCCGCGGCCGACGACGATATCTTGCGCCACCTCGGGCACCCGCAGCTGCACTTGCTGCCCAACACGTCGGGCGTGCGCACGGCGAAGGAGGCTGTTTTTGCCGCCCAATTGGCCCGCGAGGCGCTGGAAACCAACTGGCTCAAGCTCGAAATCCACCCCGACCCTAAACACCTGCTGCCCGACCCCATCGAGACGCTAAAAGCCGCCGAGGAGCTGGTGAAGCGGGGCTTTGTGGTGCTGCCCTACGTGCACGCCGACCCAGTGCTCTGCAAGCGACTAGAGGAAGTAGGCGTGGCCGCCGTGATGCCGCTCGGCGCGCCCATTGGCTCCAATAAAGGGTTGCTAACCAAGGAGTTTTTGGAAATAATAATCGGCCAGAGTAAGGTGCCGGTGGTGGTGGATGCTGGCCTGGGCGCGCCCTCGCACGCCGCCGCCGCCCTCGAACTGGGCGCCGACGCGGTGCTCGTGAACACGGCCATCGCCGTGGCCGGGCAGCCGGTGGCCATGGCCGCAGCGTTTAGAATGGCCGTGGAGGCTGGGCGGCTGGCCTACGAGGCGCGGCTGGCCGCACCGGTGGCGCACGAGGCGGTGGCTAGCTCGCCGCTCACGGCATTTCTGGACTAAAGAACCACCTACAATTGTCATTGCGAGCGCAGCGCAGCAATCGCACCTATCCTGCCACGCCATTGGGGTGCGATTGCTGCGCTACGCTCGCAACGACAGGCGATTAATCACTGACCATTAATCACTAAAGATGAGCTTTCGCCCCGTTTTTGAAGCCCACGCCTGGGACGATGTTAAGGCCAGCATCTATGCCAAAACGGCGGCCGATGTGGAGCGCGCGCTGGCCGCGCCGCGCCGCACGCTCGACGATTTCAAGGCGCTTATCTCGCCCGCCGCCGCGCCCTATCTGGAGCAGATGGCGCAGCGCAGCCGGCAACTCACGCAAAAGCGCTTTGGCAATACCATGCAGCTGTATGTGCCTTTATACCTGAGCAATGAGTGCCAGAACATCTGCACCTACTGCGGCTTTAGCCTGGGTAACAAGCTGAAGCGCCGCACACTTAGTAGCGTGGAAATGCTAGCCGAGGCGGCCGTGCTCAAAAACTGGGGCTACGGCCACGTGCTGCTCGTGACCGGCGAGGCCAACCAGACAGTGGGCGTGGACTACCTCGAAAAAGCGCTGAAAACGCTGCGCCCGCACTTCGCGCACTTGTCGATGGAAGTGCAGCCGCTCGACCAGGCCGACTACGAGCGCCTGATTCCCGAAGGGCTGAATACGGTGCTGGTATACCAGGAGACTTACCACCAGGACGACTATAAGAAGCACCACCCGAAGGGCAAAAAGTCGAACTTTCAGTACCGCCTCGACACGCCCGACCGGCTGGGCCGGGCCGGCATCCACAAGATGGGGCTGGGCGTGCTCATTGGGCTGGAGGACTGGCGCACGGACTGCTTTTACACCGCGCTGCACCTCGACTACCTCGAAAAAACCTACTGGCAACCCAAGTACAGTCTCTCGTTTCCGCGCCTGCGGCCGGCCGAGGGCCTGCTGCAACCCAAGGTGGAGATGAGCGACCGCGAGCTGGTGCAGCTCATCTGTGCCTATCGCCTGCTGAATGAGGAGGTGGAGCTGTCGCTCTCGACCCGCGAAAACCCGGCTTTTCGGGACCAGGTTATCAAGCTGGGTATCACCAGCATTAGCGCGGGCTCGAAGACCAACCCCGGCGGCTACGCGGTGGCGCCCGAGTCGCTGGAGCAGTTTGAGATATCGGACGAGCGCAGCCCGGCCGAAATAGCGGCCATGCTGCGCCGCCAGGGCTACGAGCCGGTGTGGAAGGACTGGGACGCGGCGCTGGCGTAGTGGGCGGGCGCGCTGGCCGTAGCTTGCAGCTGCCCAAAAGCCGCCACCGGGTCGGCATTTTGCCAGATGCTGCCCAGCACGGCCGCGCCCGCAAAGCCCGCCTGCCGCACCAAGCCAATGTTTTCGGTGGTAATGCCGCCCAGCGCCAGCACCGCCGGGCGCCGGGCGGGCAGCCGCAAAAAGGCCTGCGCCGCCGCCAAATCAACCTTACCAGCGTAGCCGGCCTTGCTGATGCTGTCGAAAATGGGGCTTAGAAATACGTAGTCGTAGCGGCGGCGGCAGCGGCTGATTTCGGCCAGCGCGTGAAACGAAGTAGACAGCGACTGGCCGGGCAGCAGGCGCGGGCGGCGGCGGGCGGCGGCGCGCTGGCTAGCCGTGAGGTGCAGGCCGCCCAGCCCGTAGCGCCGCACCAAGCCAGGGTGGCCGTGCAGCACGAGGCGAGGCCAAAAAGGCGGCGGCAGGGCCTGAATCAGGGCTTCTACCTGCGCGGCGGGCCAGCCCGGCTTGCGCAGGTGCAGGCGCGCCAGGCCGGCGGCCAGCAGCGCTGCGAGCAGGCGCGGCTCATCGGGCAGGGCCGTGGGCGCGGTGATGACAACGAGGCGGAACACGGCGCGGCTAGCTGATTTTGGCGGCCAGCGCGGCGGGCAGGGCGCGCAGCTTGCGGGTGGTGTAGTCGAAGGTCAGCATCCCGGTTTTGGCGCGGGCAACTTCCTTACCCACCTGGTTTTTGACTTGGTACACGAGGTCGAAGCCGTACTTGCTGAGGTCGTTGACCCCGACCTCGACGTGCAGCACGTCGCCGTAGAAGGCCTCGGCTTTGTACTCGATGGCCACGTCGGCCATGATGAAGCCGAGCTGCGTGGCGGGGTCTACCTCCCGCTCGCCCAGCGCGGCCAGAAACTGCACCCGCGCCTCGTGCAGCAGGCTCAGCAGGGCATCGTTGCCGAGGTGGCCGCCGTAGTTGAGGTCGGTGATGCGCACGGGCAGCTGCGTGGCGAAGAGAAACGTACTGGGTAAACCTATTTTTACGCGGGCCATATTTTCAGTTATCAGTGAGCAATTATCAGTTATCAGCGGAAGCAGCGTCGGATGATGCGTCAAAAGTAGAGGTGCGCACCACGGCCGACGGCTCGCCCACGCTCTACGTGCCGGCCCTGAACGAACACTACCACTCGCACCACGGCGCGGCGCAAGAGTCGCGGCACGTGTTTATTGAGGCGGGGCTGCGGCCGCTGCTGGCGGCGAGGCGAGGCCAAAATGGCTTGTTAAATGTGCTGGAAGTGGGCCTTGGCACTGGCCTGAATGCGCTGCTGACGCTGGAAGCTGCCAAAGCGGCCGGGGCGCTCATCGCCTACGATGGCTACGAAACGTTTGCGCTACCACCGGCCGCCATCGCGGCCCTGGCGCCCCAGTGGGCAGATAGGCCCGCGCTCAGTACTGCCTTTGCGGAGCTGCACGCCGCCCCGTGGGGCATGAAAACGGAGCTTGCTGAAACGCTCTTTTTAACTAAAATGCAGCAGGCAGTGCAGGCCGCCGAACTACCGGCCAGCTACTACGACCTGTTTTATTTCGATGCCTTCGCCCCCGAAAAACAGCCCGAGCTGTGGACGGAGGTCGTATTTGCGAAGCTCTATGCCGCCGCCGCGCCCGGCGCGGTGCTGGTGAGCTACTGCGCCCAGGGCCAGTTCAGGCGCAACCTGCGGGCGGCGGGCTGGCTCACCGAAAAGCTGCCCGGCCCGCCCGGCAAGCGCGAAATGACGCGCGCCCGTAAACCCGCCTAATTCCTTTCCTCATTTCCCTTTCCTGGCTATGGCTACCGACAATTCCATCGAAATTTATTGCCCCAGCTGCCACTGGGAGCCCGACGGTGGGGCGCACTGGCAGTGCCGTTGCGGCCACGTCTGGGACACGTTTGAAACGGCCGGCACCTGCCCGCAGTGCCGCTACCGCTGGCGCGTGACCACCTGCCCATCGCAGCCGGGCGGCTGCGGCGTTACTTCGCCGCACATCGACTGGTACCACGGCCTCGAAGCGCTGGTGGCCGAACTAGTAGAAGAGGCGCTGCACGCGCCGGCCGCCATAGGTTGCCCCCCCGCATGAGTCGTAAATTCTTAGAAACCGAGAGCCCGGCCTGGGTGGCCGAAGGCCTCATCACCCCCGAGCAGCAGCAGCGGCTGCTGGCCCGCTACCCCGGTGGCGAAACCGCCGTGGCGCTGCTGCCGCTGCTGGGCGGCCTGCTGCTGGGCCTGGGCGTGCTCAGCTACGTGGCGGCCAACTGGCAGGGCATCCCCGAAGCATTCCGGCTATTACTACTGCTGCTGGCCTTGGGCGGGGCGTATGGCGGCGGCCTGTATTTTTTGCAAAAAGGCCAGCAGGCGCTGGGCGTGGGCTTGCTGGGGCTGGGGCTGCTCGCCTTCGGGGGCGGCATCGTGCTCACGGGCCAGATGTACCACCTCGTGAGCTACGATGCGCGGGCGCTGGTGCTGTGGGGTGCGGCCGGCGTGGCCCTCACCTGGCTGGCGCAGAGCCGGTTTATCTTCTTGCTTACCTTGCTGATACTCTGCGGGGCGCAGGGTTATAGCACCGACCAGTTTGAGGTATACAGCTACGCCGCGATGGCGCTGCTGGGCCTGGGGCTGGGTGCCTACTGGCTGCGGCAGCCCTCGCGCCTGCTGGGCTGGGCGCTGGCCCTGGCCTGGCTCGCTCAGATGGGCCTGCTCGTGAATACCGAGCACTACCCCACCCTGTGGCTGGTGCCGCTGATGGGCGTTTTTTACGTAGCGGCCGACTGGCTGCCCCGCCGCCAGCTGGCCTACCCGGTGCAGCTGCTGCCGCTGGTGGCCGCGCTGGGCCTGAGCCTGCTGGCTACCAGCACCTACACGCTGCCCTGGCTGCGGCGCGAGCTGGTGGCCGTGGGCAGCCCGTACTGGCTGGCGCTGCTGGGGCTCTTTTTGGCCTCGGCAGCGGGCAAGCGCCGCCAGGGCGAATTGAGCGGGCTGGCCGACTGGCTGCTGGTGCTGCCCGTGGCGGCCCTGCCGGTGGGGCCGGGTGTGGCGGCTTTTGGGCAGCTGCTGGTGCTGTACGCCTATGCTGGGCTGGTGCTGTGGGCCGGCTACCGCGAGCAGTGGCGCACGAAGGTAAACGCGGGTACGCTGCTGTTTATCGTGGCCACCACGGCGGCGTACTTCCGCCTCACGTGGGCATTTCTGGATAAGTCGCTGTTCTTTCTGCTGGGTGGTGCGCTGCTGCTGAGCCTCAGCTGGTGGCTGCGCCGGCAAGGCGAGCGGGCGCTGCGCAAGAAGCCGGCCTAGCAACTACCTGCCCTGGCGGGCGCAGCGAAGTAGCCCCCCGGGCGGCCCGGCTGACCAGGGGCGCTCGCGGTACTACACGCGCCAGAACAATCATTTCATTCGCTACTAATGACTACTAACCAGCCTACTAGCCATACCTCACCCGCCCCGGCCGCCTGGTCGCGAGGCCGGCTCTACCGGCTGGGCGGGCTGGCCATCGCGCAGGTACTGGTGCTGCTGGGCATTGCGGCGCTGGCCTGGGCCACGGCGGGCCAGGGGCAGCTGGTGCAGCTGCGCACCCGCCCGCTCGACCCGCGCGATGCGCTCTACGGCGACTTTGTACGCCTCCACTACGCCATCAGCGACCTGCCGCCGGCCCTGTGGCGCGGGCCGGGCCCCCGGCCCGATTTTGGCCGGACTGGGCAGCGGGTATTTGTGCGGGTGGCCCCGGCCGGAGCGGTGTGGGCAGCCACGGGCATCTACGGCAGCCGCCCGGCGGCTGGGCCAGGGCCAGCCGCCATTTTGCCCGCTACCGTGGATGGCCAATGGGCCGGCACCGTGCACCTGCGCTACGGCCTCGAACGCTTTTACCTGCCCGAAGGCACTGGCCGCCGCCTCGAAGCTACCGGCCGCGACACCAGCGGCCGGCTCGTGCGCATTGCGGTAGCGCCGTGGGGCACGGTGCGGCTGCTGGGCGTAGAATAGCGGGGCGAGATGTAAATTTTAGGCTTTTGCCCGACACCCACGCTATTCATAACTCATAACCAGCTTGACACAGCAAGTCGGCATCGCGGGGCGACAACTTCATCAAGGTGTATCTATTCTGGTCAGTAATGTTCATTTCATCTAGGATATCAACCATATCGCGGTAGGTAGCCTGTGGACCAGGTTTTATTAAAATAGGCAACTTATCCAGCTGCGACCGCCAAGCTAGTAGTTGGCGGCGAATACCTTGGGGGCTGAAATTGGAGGCGTGCACCACTGGTCGCGGCCCTTCCGGGCCATGTATCCCATAGTACCCCACGTAATAATACAGCTGGTGATTTTTGCCCAGCACGATGGTTGCCCGCTTAAAGCCATGATGGCGGCCACAGTATTCTACATGGTCACCCGGGCGGGGAAGCGCTGGCATTGTCAACTGCAACATAGGCGGCCGGACGGTTACCATAAAAAACGTCAGCAGCACAAACGCCAGGTCCACCATCGGCGTCATATCAAGGCGAAAATGCTGCCCGCTAGTGCGCCGCTGAACACGGGAGCGACAGGTAGCAGCTGATACTATAGCCATTGGGGAAGGAAATAAGATTCCCTTTCCCGATGCTTTTCGCTCAAAAATTCCACACCCCGCCCGGCGTGAGGCAGGCGTGCAGCGGCACGTCGGTGGGCAGCACGTCAGCCATCGCGGCCACCGGCTCCTCGTCCAGAATGCTCAGCCCGATGAACAGCGCCCCCGGCCGGCACTGGGCCAAAAACCGGTCGTAGAAGCCTCCCCCGTAGCCTACCCGGTGGCCGCGCTGGTCGCAGGCCAGCAGCGGCACCAGCACGGCATCGAGCTGCGTGGGCCGCACCTCGGCGGCCGGGTCGGGCGCGGGCTCGGGAATGCCCCAGCGGCTGGTAATGAGCGGCGTAGCGGGCACTAGTGCGTAGTGTTTCAGCGAGATGCCATCGGGCTGCACCACGGGTGCGGCCAAGCGTGGGGCAGCCGCAGCCGCCCACAGCTGCCGGATGATGGGCCAGGTATCGGGCTCGTTTTTCGCCAGCAGCGGCAGGAACAGGTGCAGCCACCGCCACTCGGCCACCGGAAAATGCCGAAACAAGCCCGCGCGCAGCTGCTCGCTGCGGCGGGCTAGCTCGGCGCTGCTTAGGGCGCGGCGGCGGGCCAGGGCGGCGCGGCGCAGGGCGGCTTTAGGCGCGGAACTCATTGGCATTCGCTTGCGGGGCGCTCAACTAGGCGCTTCTTTTTTTCGCTCCAGCGGTAGCAATGCGTTTCAAGCGGTACCATTTCATTCTTCACCAGCTTATACACGGCCGTAGTGACAGACGTACCCGCACAGCAGGAATTGCGCTCGTAGATGCGCTTTTTGGCCGCATCAAATTCCAGCGAAATACCCTCAAAACCGCTTTCCTCGAAGCGCTTAGTAGCCGGGTTGTACAAGAAGTATAGGCTTGCGGTGTTAGGGCCGGCGTAGCCGTGCTCAAACACCGCAAAGTCGGGGTGGCTATCGAGATTATAGTCTCCCACCGTTATGCTAGTCAGCCCTTGGCGCTCACATTCCACGTCGAACTGCTGCACCAGGCGGTCAGTTTTTTTCTCCAGCAGGTGCACCTGCGAAACCGCCAAATTGCCGGTTTCGGCATCTTCCGCCAGCACTTCCTGAAAGTAGATACTTGGCAGTGAGGCGTATTGGCGCAGCTCGAGTGGGCCACCGGGCATGGGGCTGGTCCACAGGTCGAAGCGGCGCGTGAGCACCAGCGGCAGCTGCTGGCCGGTAGCCAGGTTTTTCCAAGTGCCCGTGTAGCTGGCACGGTTAGCCGAAAACGCCGCCACCGTAAACGTACCCGTGGCCTTGCCGTGGCTGTCGCGCTCAGTCAGCGTCAGGGCACCGTGCTTCAGCGTCCCACTCACCTTTATGGGAGTATCGAACTTGGTGTAGACGTACATTCCCTGTTGCTGCACGCTTTGGTTGGCCCCGCCATCTTCCAGCATTAGCTCAATGGGCAATAAGCCAATCGTGCCCGTGTAGCACGACTGGCCCATTGCCACGCTGCTCAGGCTCAACCCGAGCAACGTGGCAGCCAGTCGCTTGGCTAGTTGGCTCATCGCGCGTTACGCCTTCAGTTCGCCCACGCCGTCGGCCAGGGTCGTCACGTAGGTTTCCAGCTCCCGGCCCAGGCGGTCCTGGTAGCCTTTGGTCATGAAGTCGATAAATGTATCAACCTCCTCGGTCGCCACCAGGTTGATGGTGCAGCCGCCGAAGCCGCCGCCCATCATGCGGGCGCCGTAGGCGCCGGGGGCCTCGTGGGCCAGCTCCACCAGCACGTCGAGCTCGGGGCAGCTCACCTCGTAGTCGTCGCGCAGGCCGTTGTGGCTGGCATATATCAGCTCGCCTATCTCGTGCAGCGGGCGGCCGGCTTCCAGGTCTTGGGTCACCTTTTCGACGCGGGCATTTTCCTCGACCACGTAGCGGCAGCGGCGCGCGATTACCTCGCCCATCTCGTCTTTCGACGCCTCAATATCAGCCAGCGTAGCGTAGCGCAACGACTTGATTTCGGGGTTTTTCTCGTTCATGATGCGCACGCCCTCGGCGCACTCCTCGCGGCGGGTGTTGTACTCGCTATCGGCCAGCGCGTGCTTCACGCCCGAGTTGCAGAGTACGAGGCGGCAGGTAGTGGTATCGAGCGGGAAATACGCGTATTCGAGCGAGCGGCAGTCGAGCCGCACCACGTGCCCGGCCCGGCCAAACAGGCTGGCAAACTGGTCCATGAGTCCGCACTGCACCAGCGCGTATTCGTGCTCGGCCTGCTGCGCGATGAGGGCCAGCGCCATCGTATCGTGGCCCAGGTCGAGCATTTTATTCAACCCCCAAGCGATGCCGCACTCCACGGCGGCCGACGACGAGAGCCCCGCACCCGACGGAATATCCCCCCCAAACGCGCAGTCAAAACCCGGTATTTGGGCGCCGCGCTGCACCAGGCCGGCCACCACGCCCAGCTGGTAGTTGGCCCAGTGGCCCTGCGGCAGCGGTTTAATATCAGCCACCGCCACCTCGTAGTCCTTGTCAAAGTCGAGCGCCCGCAGCCGGATTTTATCGGTGCCATTGAGGCGCAGCGCGAAGCTCACGGCCTGCATAATGGCCCCCGGCAGCACCAGCCCCTGGTTGTAGTCGGTGTGCTCGCCAATGAGGTTGAGGCGGCCGGGGGCGCGCACCAGCAGCGTGGGCGGGGCGTCAAAGTGCTGAGTAAAAGCCTGGGTGAGGTCAGCGGCGGTCATGCGAAGAAGTAGGGAAAATAAGTGGAAGAACCAGCCACCGTGCCACGCGGCGGCCGTCGAGACAGCGAAGGTAGCGCCAACCTTTTACCGCCGCAGGCAGTAAGCCGAAGCGATAGCCAGCAACCCGCTGACTAGCTTCATCCTCCTTCGACCTACGCTCATGACTACTTCACGTTTCTCTTTCTTTCTGGTGCTGGCGGCACTGGCTACCACGCTCACGAGCTGCGAACTCGCGGGCGACCTCGTAAAAGGCGGCATTTGGGTGGGCGTCATCGGCGTATTTGTCGTGGTAGCCATTGTTTTCTGGCTGGTTACCAAAATGGGCGGCGGCAATACGCCCAAGTAGTGCGGTAAGCTTCAGCTTGCCGTATAAAGTGTAGGGTATGCTTAAGCTTGCCAGCGCAACCATCAGTAGAATACTAAAAAAGGCGCGGCTCCCAACGTGGGAGCCGCGCCTTTTTTGCGAGCGGGTGGCAAGCCAAAGCTTACCCTACACTTTCTTCGGCAAGCCAGAGCTTACCAAACACTACGAATGCTGCTTCTTAGGCATGGTGCCGATGATGTGGTCCCAGAGCGTGCTACTCACCCCAAAGGCCACCTCGTCCTGGCGGTAGTGATGCTGGGCGTGGTGCGTCCACCACACTTTGAGGAAGTTTTTGGGCGGCGCATATACGTGAATGGCGTAGTGCACAAAAAGATACATGGCGTAGCCGAAGGTGAAGCCCGCCAGAATGCCAAAGGCCCAATTTCCAAACACAAACCGGAAGATGAAGAACAGGAGCGAGGCCACAAATACCGTCAGAATGGGCGGCATGGCCAGGCGGGTTTCGTCTTTGGGGTACTCGTGGTGCACGCCGTGCATGGTGTACTGAAACTTGGCGCGGCCCGGCGTGGTGGCCGGAATATGATACACGTAGCGGTGCACCAAGTATTCGACCAAGCTGAACAGCAGCAGCCCGCCCAAAAACAGCCCCAGCCCCGACAACCCCGCCACGAAGCCGTGGGTGATGCCATAGTATAAGCTCACAAGGGCAGTAGCAACAAAGATGCTGACCGGCAGCGCGATGTGCGTGTGCGAAAGCCGCTCCAGCACCGGGTTTTTGAATAGCTGGGCCGAGCCTTTGTGCTTGGGCCGTACCGGCGCGGCGGCGGGCTGGGCAGGGGCGTCCGTCTGTATCTCCATATCAGTATAAAAACCTTTAAAACCAGAAGCTAAGGAACAAATTTACGACGGCCCCCGCGATAGGTTGGTTTCGGGGCGAAAGCCGGCTCGCGCCAGCGCCGCCACCACGGTGGCCGCCGTGGCTACCCCCGCGTGCCGCAGCCGGGCCTGCTGGTAAAACCGCTCGCGGGCGGCCAGGGTTCGGTGGAGGCGGGCAAAAAGTGCGTTTTCGGGCGTTTCGCCGGCGGGCAGCGTGGCCAGCAGCGGGCGCTCGTTGGCACTGCGCAGCACGCGGCGCACCAGCTCGGGCACGGGCACATCGAGCCAGAGCGTGAAGCCCGTGCGGTGCAAAATATCCAGATTGTCGTGGAAGCAGGGCGTGCCGCCACCCGTGGCCAGCACCAGCGGCGGGCCGGGCCGGGCCGCCACGGCCCGCAGCGCCGCCGCCTCGCGCGCCCGAAAGCCCGCCTCGCCCTCGGCCGCGAAAATATCGGGCACCGTGCACCCGGCCTGAGCCACTATGTCGGCGTCGAGGTCGCGAAACTCCCAGCCGTAGTGCGCCGCCAGCCGGCGGCCAATGGTAGTTTTGCCCGAGCCCGGCATGCCGATGAGGTATAGGTTATTCAATGATTTTTGGTGCGTAGGGCGTAGTAGTGCTCAAAGATTAGCGATTGGGGATTGGCCCTATCAGCTAGGCCCTAACTGATTTTCACCCGCGGGTCGAGCAGGGCGTACAGCATATCCACGGCGATGTTGATGAGCACGAAAATGGCGGCCACGAACAGCGTAGCGCCCATCACCACCGGAAAATCCAGGTTTTCGACGGCGCGCAGCGTTACGGTGCCGAGGCCTTTCCAGTTGAAGATATATTCGATAAAAAACGCCCCCGCCATGAGCGAGGCCAGCCAGCCCGACACGGCCGTAACCACGGGGTTTAGGGCATTGCGCAGGGCGTGGCGCCACACGGTATTACTGGCGCTCAGGCCCTTGGCCCGCGCCGTGCGGATGTAGTCCTGGCTTAGCACGTCGAGCATACTAGAGCGCGTGAGTTGCATGATGATGGCCAGCGGCCGCACGCCCAGCGCGATGGCCGGCAGCAGCAGGTTGCGCAGCACCAGCTGGCGCTCGCCGGTGAACGGGTTGGTTTCGTAAAGCTGCCCCGTGAGGCTGAGGCCCGTCCAGTGGCTCCAGTAGAAGCCAAACGTGACCGCGATGAGGATGGCCGCCACGAACGACGGCACCGAAATTCCGAGTACCGACGTGGTTACCAGCACCCTATCGAGCCACGACTGCGGGCGTAGCGCCGCCGCCACGCCCAGCGCCACGCCACCCACCGCCGCCAGCAGCATGGCCGCCAGCGCCAGCCACAGCGTACCAGGAAAGTAGCCCAGCAGCAGCTTCAGCACGTCTTCATTGCTCTGAAATGAGCGCCGCAGATAGGGCCACTTCAGCACCACGGCCCGCTGGCCGCCCACGGGCAGCAGCGCCACGCCGCCGTAGCGCGCCACGCCGGCCGAGTCGCGCCGGTGCACGCCCACCGGCGAGGCGTCGTTGAGGTAGCCCAGCAGGCGGGTGGGCAGCGGCTCGTCGAGGCCCAAATCGGCCCGAATGGCGGCTTGCGTGCCCACGTCGGAGCGCTGGCCGGCCAGCAGGGCGGCCGGGTCGCCGGGCAGCACGTTGAAGAGGCAAAACACCACCACCGCCACGCCCACCAGCACGAGCAGGCCCTGGCCCAGGCGGCGCAAAAGAAAGGAAAGCATTTTTTAATTGTTAGTTATTAAGGGTTAATGCTGACTTTACAAAAAGCTACTAATAAATACCTTAACCCTTAACCGTTAACTAAAGCGCCTTTTCAATCTCAAACAGCGCCGGAATGTCGTGGTAGTGGTACTTGGCTATCACGGTGCCATTTTTGAGGACCATGAGGCCGGGGTTCGAGCGAATCATGGTTTTGAGAACCGTGGCGTCGGTGAAATAGTAGGGCGTGGCCAGGTTCATCTCGTGGCGAAATGAGTCGAACTTGCCCGCGCTGGTGCTCGTGATGGTCAGCACGCCGATGTTCTTGCGCGACTTGGCCGCGCCCGCAAAAAGCGCGTTGAGCTGCTCGAAGCGGTCACGGTCGGTTTTGTTGGAGTTTTGCACTATCAGCACCAGCTTGTTGCCGGTCAGCAGCTGCTGGGTGGCGTCGTTGCCCTCGGCATCGGTGAGGGTAAGGTCGGTGATAACGGGGCGCGACTCCTCGGGATTGAGCAGCGTCATGGCCTTGTATTTCCAGGTCGTGTCGCTCGGAAACTCGTCAAACTCCTTGGTTTCGCCGTTGCGCTCGAAGGTGTAGCGGTACTTGGCCGGCTTGGCCGGCTTCATCAGCTGGCCGATGTTATTGCCCACTTTGTAGGGCAAAAAGTCGAAATACGGCAGGTGCCCCAGCGCCCGCACCCCAATGCCGATAACCAGCGCGCTCACAAACGTCATGGTCATGAGCCCCGCCGTGCCCTGCACAAAGCGGTGCCGCAAAAAGCGCTGCCCCACAAATACTACGCCCCACAAAGCCAGCAAAATCAGGTCTTTAACAAACGAAGTCCAGGGCGTGAGCTTGATAAAGTCGCCAAAGCAGCCGCAGTCCGTTACCTTATTAAACGCCGCCGAGTAGAAGGTCAAAAAGCCGAAGAACACCAGCAGCGCCAGCAAGATGTAGAGCGTGCGGCGCAGGTACCAGCGCAGCAGCAGTGCCACCCCCAAAATGACTTCGAGCGAGCTCAGGGCGATGCTCAGAAAGCGGCTCTGGTCTTTAAAGAAATCGAAAAAGCCGGCCAGGCTAGGCAGGTCGATGGCAAAAACCTCGAAATACTCCTCCAGCTTGATGGCCGTGCCCACGGGGTCGTTGAGCTTGATGAGGCCGGAGAAGATAAAGACGATGCCAAGCAGCGCCCAGCAAATGCGGGTGAAGAGGCGCATAGGGTGAATGAGTAAATAAGTGAGTTGGTGAATGTATTAGGTAAGCCGGTTTATCCTAGCGAGCGCAGCGCAGCAGTCGCAGCACAACGAGCCGTTCGGGGGCGATTGCTGCGCTGCGCTCGCCAAGACAACCGTTGTAGACTCACTTAGTCGCCTCCTCCCGCAAAATGAGCGCGAACACGGCATAGTTCAGCATGTCGCGGTAGCTGCCTTCCACGCCTTCGCTTACCCAGGCCTCGCCGCCAATGTTTTCGAGCTGCTTCACGCGGTGTAGTTTCATAAGTATCAGGTCGGTGATGCTCGACACGCGCATTTGGCGCCAGGCCTCGCCGTAGTCGTGGTTTTTGGCCAGCAGCAGGTCGCGATTTTGGGCATTTTCGTGGTCGTAGGCGGCGGCTACCTGGTCGGCGGGCAAGTCGAGGGGCGCGTCGGCGGGCAGGCGTAGTTGCATCAGGGCAATGAGGCAGTAGTTGATGATGGCCACGAACTCGCCGTCCACATCATCGGCAATCAGCTGCCGGCCGGCCTCCTGAATAGTGCGAATGCGATTGGCCTTGATAAAAATCTGGTCCGTGACGGAAGGCAGGCGCAGAATGCGCCAGGCCGTGCCGTAATCGTGGGTTTTGGCCAAAAACAGCTCGCGGCAGCGGGCCAAAATCAGGTCGTAGTGGGCAGCGGTGGTCAAGGAGTGAATGAGCGACTGAGTGAATGAGTGAAGGGCCGCGCCGGGCGGGCTTCTGCGGCCTGCTGCGAAACCTTCTGCGCCTTCTGCGGTGAACAGACAACCGACGCGCGGCGAAAAGCCCCCGCAAGTTCGCCCGCAACGCCGGATATTTAGCCCGCCGCACCTTCCCGCCCATGCCCGTCCCGTCACCCAGTCACGCAGTCACGCAGTCCCTCAAAAGCCCCCACGGCCGCCTACTCGACCTGCGCCAGCCGCAGGTAATGGGCATTCTCAACCTCACGCCCGACTCATTTTACCCCGGCTCGCGCCTTAGCCCGGCCGACGAAACCGCCCTGCTGCACCGCGCCGAAGCCATGCTGCGGGCCGGCGCCGCCGCCCTCGACGTGGGCGGCTACAGCTCGCGGCCGGGGGCCGCCGACATTGCGCCCACCGAAGAGCTGCGCCGCGTGCTGCCTGCCATCGTGGCCGTGCGGCGCGCGTTTCCCGAAGCATTTATTTCCATTGACACCTTTCGGGCCAGCATAGCCGCCGCGGCCGTAGCCGCCGGGGCCGACCTCGTGAACGACATCGGCGGCGGCACGCTCGATGCCGACATGCTGCCCACCGTGGCCCGCCTGCGCGTGCCCTACTGCCTCATGCACCTGCGCGGCACGCCCCAAATCATGCGTGAGCTGACCGATTATCCGGATGACTTGGTGCTGACCATCTTACGCTTTTTCCGCGACCAGCTCGAAAAGCTGCGCCAGGCCAACGGCGGCCACCCGCCCGCCGACGTACTGCTCGACCCCGGCTTCGGCTTCGCCAAAAACGCGCCCCAAAACTTCGAGCTGCTGCGCCGCCTGCCCGAGCTAGCGCCCCTGGGCCACGCCCTGCTAGTGGGCCTCTCGCGCAAGGCGATGGTGCACAAGTTTCTGGGTCTCAGCCCCGACGCGGCCCTCAATGGCACCACCGCCCTGCACGCCTGGGCCTTGCGGGGCGGCGCCCGCCTGCTGCGCGTGCACGACGTGGCCGAGGCCCGGCAGGTAGTGCGGCTGTGGGAAATGGGTTGGTAAAACACTTATTGCCAGGCGGTGACAGGCTTGGTTCATCTTTTTAGCCAACACATTTTGCAACTGCCTATTAGCTGCGTTACCCCAAAAATCAGGGCGGTTTAGCGGGAGCAGCAGCCTTGTAGCCTAAGGCTACTGCTTACCTGCCCACCCGTTCGGCTCATACTAATTTATATTTCAAGGGTGCCAGCCGGTCTACCAAATGCATTAGCGCGCCGGAAGGAGTACAGCCAAAGGCACGGGTGCCACTCACCGGGAGGCACCGCTACGGCAAGGTAGCTCGATGCATAACACTAAAGTTTTCCTCAGCAGAAGTATGTTTCACTTAAGACAAGCACACTGCTGTTGGCTTCTATTCGCAGGGAGAACGGAGGGGCTCGGAGAATTTATATGCTGCTGGCGCTAACCGGTCTATTATATTCAGCAGCGCCTGCATGGTAGGCTCTTTATAAATTTGAAATTCAATACTTTGCCTTCCCAAAAACACGGTAGCATACAGGCCGTGGTCGGGCAAGTCTTCATCAGCGGGTGTTTTGCCTAACGTCTCAAGTTTGGTCGCCGCGAGCAGTTGCACTACCAATTGGTGGTCGGTCGGGCCAAGCGCTTGTTTATGAATGACACTGGGTTTTCTCCGGTCGTCATGGGGTCGCTTCCAGATGAGCAACGAGTCCGGCGTCAGTCGATAAGCTACATTATACTCATCTAATGTTACTAACATAGAGCGGTCAAATATTTGACCGTCAGAGGCATAAAGAGTCCAAGCATATTTGTTAAAGCTACTCTCGATAACAACCTCATTCTTGCCCGCTGGTAGGGTTTGGGCCATGCATGGTGCGCTGATTAGTACCCCATAAATCAGCATACTAAGCAACAGTTTCATAGTATCCCTTTTATAATAAGATTAAGAAAGCGCCCAATTACAAGACTTCTTACGTTTTGTAGAGCTAAATTTATGGATTGGGATGGTCTAGCTGCTATGCGTAGTAATTCTCCGCTTTAACGCAAGCGAATTTTATCATCAAGCACTATGTCATTAAAATGTAATCGTGGCATGGCAAGATTAAGGTCATAGAAATAATCATCGTAGCTACCCGATATCAATCCAATACCTGGCTTGTACTCAAATACACCGCTACTAACTCGTGGGCGAGACCAAAATTCAAATATACCTTTAAATACACCCTCCGGCACGAGACCCATTGCCAGTGAATAAGCGTAATTAACTTTAGGCGGAAGCAACGCACGAACTACTCTCCACGGGGCGTCAAAAGACAAGGTTGGGCTTTTGATATTAATTGTCACATAGTCTGCTCGGTCAAGGTAGCGTGTGGCATATGACCGAATTAAAAAACATTGCATCATCACATAGGGACTAGGCACTTGCGGCCATTCACGCTGCATTCGAGTGGGCAGGCCATCCCGAAAAGGGTCTGACACAACAACTGATTTAGGAGTCCAATAACGTCCTTCACGCCACACAATGGGCAACAAATTACTACTATTTGTCTGCTGGCAATCCTGCGGACTATTTGCCTTATAATTAGCAGCTAAGCATCGCCTTCCCTCCTTTATTACAGTAGATAATGGCAGCAATCGCCCGGCTGGAATAGTATCCAAGCTTATAGGCTTCCACTCAATTACTCCTTCAGTATTGGGCAACACAGAAAGTGTAATAAGTAATGTATCACTTGGCACCAATACAACACTCTGGCTGTTATCTGCATCCACAGTAGGAGCTAGCGTCTGAACCGTAGTCGCTGGTATCAGAAGGTTATATATTTCTAGCGAAACAGGCTTCGCACTACTTCCAGATTTCAGAGCTTGTGCCCGAATATGATGAATGGGAAAAGAGGCATTCTGCAATACTAAGTAGAATGGCAAAGCATTTCGATAAAAAGGCTTAACAGCTGCTGGTGTTTGGCTTTGAACCAACATGGGTAATATTAGCAAAGCACATAATAGACGACACTTAATGAATTCACACCTTGACATACAAATAGATAAATTACGTGCAGTCACTTATTTTAAATCATCTATGCCTTTTTTTTAATCACGGACAATTCTGCTTTCCAGTAGGTGCTAACACCTGAGCAGAAGTTGGACCTGAGCCAATAATTTGTCCACCCCCTGCTGCGTCAGGGTGTCTCTCTGCCTCAGAGGCAGCTAATACTTGGTTTGCCCATGCTGGGTTTGTAGTTTGCTTATTACGAAAGAACGAAGTAGTTCTTAACGTCCCCCAAGCCAGGTACTCGCAGTAAGTCTTATTGATGGGATTGCTACTATTGGGCACCCTGGCCCTACTAGTAATAGTACTGTTATAATAATTTAACAATGCGCTTCCCATATAGGAAGTCATACTGCCCATTGTCTCATGGTCTATTCCATTGGTACTATTTGGACCATAATTAGCTAGGTCAAAATAAGCATTCATGATGAATTCCAACTCAGCACCAGTACTTATATTATGAGTACTAGCCCAATCAGACATATAAACGTGCAACATCTCATGAATAATGTCAGCTGCAACAGCTAAATCTGTTGCTTGCGTTGTACCAGATAAAAAGCTAGAATTTAGAGTAATAGTGTATTCATTAGGTCCGGTCATAATTGTCTGAGCTCGGTCCGGCAGGAAATTACCGTTAACATCTTTTTGAGTTGGGCTCAGCAAAGTAGGGACTTGCACGAATTTTACATGGATATTCGGATTGAGACTCACTGTATTCAATAACCTAGCAATCGGCTCTGAAAGCGCATTATTTTGAGCCATAGTCTGTATATCCTGTACTACTTGTGCAACACATGGAGTTAGTTGACTAAAATCTATATTGGTTATAGAAGCGGGTGCATTCGTGCTATTACCGCTACTATACCCGCCGTAGCCGTTGCCACTACCGTCGTCATACTGCTCGTTGGGAATAGGGCCATTGCTACCCCCACCGCTACTGCCCCCGCCACCACTGCCGCCTGGGCCACTCGGGCCGGAGCCGCCTCCGGTGTTACCGCCACCCGTATTGCCGGGCGGGGGCCCCGAGGGTAGCGGGCCGCCACCACCGCTGTTGCTGCCCGTCAAGGTGCAATCCCAGGTAAGGGCTAAGTAATCGGTATTAAGCGTAAACTCCGTTGTTTGCTCAAACTCGATGCCGACCACGCATTCGATTGTCCAGCCCGCCGCACGAGCAGCCCTACCCACCTTACCCGCTTGGCTAGTCGAGTCGGCATCAGCCACGCTAAGTAATCTCAACCAAGCCGGATGCTCCGAAGCTATTCCGCGCCGGTAAAGCCGGCCAGTGAGGTAGTAGTTTTCGCGCGAGTAGAACGTCGCTAGCCCCGAGAAGCCCGGTAGCTGCGCCACCTGCCCCCGCTACCAGGCGTTGTAAAGCTGCCGAAACAGGGCATTTACCTGCGCCGGGGCAAGGGCTGGCCCATTATGGATTACTTCCACGATAACCCCGGCCACCAAGTCTTCTTTGTAGCCGGCCACGAGGCGACGGTAGCCTTGGTGGTCGGTCGTAAACTGCTGGGCCGGAGTGCCCTCAATGGGCACCCAGGCAAGTAAATTGGTTTCGTTGCCCAGCGTATCATACTTCTCCCAGCGCAATGCCAGCGGAGTAGGCAGCGTAGATGTTAGGCCACGACCTGCCGTATAGCTAGCGCCGACCTTACTGCCACTTTGCTGCCCATACCAGCTTTTCAGCTCGGCCAGTGAGGGGGCGCTCCGCCCGGTTGGCTGCGATAGGTCTGCTTCTTTTTTGCAGGACGCCAGCCAGGAAACAGCCAGCCCGAGCAATAAAACGACGTTTAGAAGTTTGTTTTTCATTAGATGAAGAAGTACTTATGAATAGCTATTCGCTTTAAAAGCGAAATATATAGGATTACTTTATACTAGCTGCATACTTTTAATAAACCCCAGCCGAATAGCTTTACTCGCCGGCTGCAAAGCAGCTACTCCAGGCTACCAGCGTATTTATTCAGTCGTTGCGTTCTTTGCGCTGTTTCCATCCCAAGCGGCCCATTGACCTTACCCTTCCCCTTTTACTTCCTGCACGTGGGCATCATCGACGTGGCCGATGTGCTGCTCGTGACGGTGCTGCTCTACCAGCTCTACAAGCTACTGCGCGGCTCGGTGGCGCTCAATGTGGCGCTGGGCGGGCTCAGCCTCTACCTGGTGTACTTGCTGGTAAATGCGCTGGGCCTAGGACTGTTGTCTGACATTTTGGGCGAGTTTATGAGCGTGGGTGTGCTGGCGAGCATCATCTTGTTTCAGCAAGAAATTCGGCGGTTTTTAGTGAATGTGGGCAAGGTAGCCCTGGAGGGCGGCGGCCCATTGGGCTGGTGGCGGCGCGAAAGCAAATCGAACACCGAGCTGCCGCTGGCCCCCTTCGTAGACGCCGCCAAAACCCTGGCTACCCAGGAAACCGGCGCGCTCATCTGCTTTTCGCGCGCCTCCGACCTTAGTGCCTACGCCGAGTCGGGCGACCTGCTCGATGCGGCGGTCAGCAAGCGGCTGCTGCTTTCTATTTTTCAAAAAACCAGTCCCTTGCACGATGGAGCCGTTATCATCAGCCAGGGGCGGCTGCAAGCAGCGCGCTGCATTCTGCCCGTGAGCCAAAACCCGGAGGTGCCCGCCGCGCTGGGCCTGCGCCACCGCGCTGCCCTGGGCCTCACCGAGGCCACCGATGCCATTGTGCTGGTAGTGAGCGAAGAAACGGGCCAAGTGAGCCTGGTGCGCCAGGGCGAAATCCACCGCAACCTAACGCCCACCGAGGTCAAAAACCGCCTTGGCGAGTGGCTGCACCCCGGCGGGCTGGCCGCTACGGCCACGTAAGCTCGTTCGATGGTTTGCCAGTGCGAGGAGGCACGACGGGGGTAGCAAGACTGACGCAAACTACTCGGCACGCCTACTAGTTTCCTAAACGCGTCGTACCTTTTGGGCTCCTTCAAACGCCCGAATTATGTTCACGCTTACGCCGGTGCGCCGGGCGGTGCTCTGCGCCGTGGCCGACGCGTTTGTGCCGGCTATCAATGACTTGCCGGCCGGCTCGGCGGTGCTCGATTTTGAGTTGGTCGCCCGCGCCATCCAGGCGCAGCCGCTGGGGGCGCAGGCCGAGTTTGAGCAGCTGCTCGACTTGCTCGATAAGCCAGTCTTGGGCCTTTCGTGGCTGGGGCCGTTGCGGCCGTTTGCCCAGCTCGCGCCCGCCCAGCGCGAGGCACTGCTGCTGAGCTGGGCGGGCTCGCGGCTGCCGCCGCTGCGCAAGGCGTTTCAAACGCTGCGCAAGCTGTGCACGTTTTTTTACTACGGCAGCAGCCCGGCCGATGGCGGCCCAAACCCGGCCTGGGCGGCGCTGGGCTACCCCGGCCCCGCGCTGCCGCCCGATAGCGGGCCGCCGGTGGCCGCGCCGCGGCCCATCCGGCCGCTGGCACCGCAGGCCGCTACTACTTACGACTGCGAGGTGCTGGTGATAGGCTCGGGAGCAGGCGGTGGGGTAATGGCCGGCGAGCTGGCGCGGGCCGGGCACGACGTGCTGGTACACGAAAAAGGCCCCTATTTCCACGGCCGCGACTTTACGCAGCGCGAGGCCAATATGCTGGGGTAGCTCTACGACGCGCGCGGCACCCTGTGCACCCAGGATGGCGGCGTGGGGCTGCTGGCGGGCGCGTGCCTGGGCGGCGGCACCACCGTCAACTGGGCCGGGGCTTTTCGCACACCCGACTACATCTTGGACGAGTGGGCCGCCGAGCACGCCGCCCCGCAGTTCACTTCGGCCGCCTTTCAGGCTAGCCTCGATGCCGTGGCGGCGGCGCTGAGCGTGAACACGAGCTACCCCCGGCACAACGGCCAGAACCAAGCCCTGCGCGAAGGCTCGGCCCGGCTGGGGCAGGCCACCAGCCTCATTGCGCGCAACGAAAAGTACCTCACCAGCTCGGCGGCTCACTTCGAGGGCCTGGGCTACTCCTCGCTGGGCGATGCCCACGGCATCAAGCAAGGCACGCTGAATACGTATTTGTTAACGGCTTTTGAGCACGGCGCGCGCATCTTGCCCAACACGAAGGTCGAGCGCGTGACCACCGCCGCCGGCCACGCCACCGGTGCCGAGGCCACGCACACCCCGCCCGGCGGCCGCCCGCTGCGCATAGTGGTGCGGGCGCGGTGCGTGGTGGTGGCCGGCGGGGCCGTGCAAACACCCGCGCTGCTCTTGCGCAGCGGGCTGCGCCACCCGCACCTGGGCCAGCACTTGCACCTGCACCCCACCGTGATAGTGGCCGCCCGCTACCCGCAGGCCATGCGCTCGTGGCACGGCCCCAGCATGAGCATCGTGAACGACACCTACGCCCGGCTGCACGGCACCAACTACGGCGTGAAGCTAGAAACGCCGCCCACCCACCCCGGCCTGCTGGCCATGGTGCTGCCCTGGCTGGGCGGCCGGCAGCACCGCGAACTCATGAGCGCCGCCGCCCATTTGGGCTCGTTTATCGTGCTCACCCGCGACCGCGACGGCGGCCGCGTGTGCCTCGACCCGCACGGCGCGCCGCTCATCGATTATACGCTCTCGGCCTTCGACCGGGCCAACATGCTGGCGGGCGTGCACGCCGCCGCCGACATCCACGTGGCGGCCGGTGCCGAGGCCGTGTACCTGCCCCACGGCTCGCTGCCCACGCTGCGCGCCCGCGCCGGCGTGCCCCAAAACCCCGAAATCCTGGCCCACTTGCCGCACCTGGGCTGGCGCGCCAACCAGTTTGGCCTCTACAGCGCCCACCAAATGAGCACCTGCCGCCTCGGCGGCCACGCCGCCACCCACCCGCTGCGCCCCACCGGCGAAACGGTGGAAGTGCGTGGCCTGTACGTGGCCGATGGGTCGGCTTTTCCGGCGTGCAGCGGCGTCAACCCCATGCTCACCATCATGGCGCTGGCGCACTACACGGCCCAGCAGCTCACGAGCAGCTTGGGGCGCTGAGGGCAGCCAGGGCGGGTTTTGGGCGTGGCCAAAGTGGGCCTGAAAATGACCTGCGACAAGAATTAGCGCTTTTTGCGCCCGGCCGCGCTTTGTGCGCGGGCCACGGGCTGGCGCAGGCGCGGCGGGCGCTGCTCATTCACGGTCAGGCACTAAGCTTGGTGGGCCACCAGAGCAGAGGTGCGAACTGACTTATTTTATTTAAAATTTTACCTTAATAATACAAATTTATTAAATCTTAACATAAAGCCCATTAGCATCTTAACTTATTTACTGTGTCTATATTTGCTATTATTAGCTATGCCCGTCCTTTTATATGCCTTTGGCTTCTGAGTTATCTAATCTAGCCTCCTGCCTGCCCGCCCAGCCCGAAGATGAATGCGCGTGGCGAACGCGGGCCGAGCGGCAAATTACTGAGCTACAGCGCGCTTTGGCCGCCGCTCAGGCGCAAGCCGAGTTTCAGAACAAGCGCTACCTGGCCCTGCTCGAGACCCTGCCGGGCGGCGCGGGCCCGCCCGGCACCAGCCACCAGGTGCTGCGCTACGACCTGTTTCGGGCCGAGGCCGAGGCCTGCGAGGCCAGCGCCTGCCCCAGCGCGCCCCCCCCGCGCGAGCCGCTGCTGGCCCGCCTGCTCGAGCAAAACCCCAACCCCGTGCTGCTGCTCACGGCCACCGGCAGCATCCGCTACGCCAACGCCGCCGCCCAGGCGCTGGGCACGGCCCTCACCCACGAGGCCCAGCCCCAGGGCTACCTGCTGCCGCTGGTGCGCAAGGCCCTGCGCACCGGCCAAATTCAGCAGCAGGAAATAGCCCTGGCCGGCGGCTGGTACTTGCTGCAAAGCGTGCCGGGGCCGGGCGAAACCTGCGCCACGCTCTACCTCACCGACTGCACCTCGGTGCACAGCGCCGAGCAGCGCCTGGCCGAGCAGCGCGAATTCTACGAAACTATTCTCGACGAGCTACCCATCGACGTGGCGGCCCTCGACAGCGCGCACCGCTACCGCTTCGTGAACGCTACCGCCGTAAAAGACCCCGCGCTGCGCGAGTGGCTGGTGGGCAAAGACGACGTTGAGCTGTGTGCCCACCGCCAGCTGCCGGCCGCGCTGGCCGCCGAGCGCAGCCGCCGCTTTGCGCTGGCCCTGGGCCAGCGCGCCGAGGTGCAGTGGGAAGAAACCAGCCGCTCGCCCGCCAACCCGCAGCGCATGCAGCGCCTGGTGCGGCCGGTGTACGGCGCCGATGGCGCGCTGCGCCTGCTGGTGGCCATCGGCGTGAACGTGACCGAGCGCCACCACGCCGAACAGAAGCTCGTGGAGCAGCGCGCCTTCTACGAGTTCGTGTTCAACCAGCTGGCTTGCGACATTGGCATTTTCGACGCGCAGTTTCGCTATCTCTTTGTTAATGAGCGTAGCATTGGCGACGCGGCCGTGCGCGACTGGGTAATTGGGCGCGATGACTTTGAGTACTTCGCGCACACGGGCCAGCCGCGCGGCATGGCCGAAACCCGCCGCGCCCGCTGCGAGCAGGCCGTGCACGAGCGCCGGCTCGTGACCTACGAGGAGCGCCTGGAGCGGCCCGAGGGCACGCGCCACCAGCTGCGGTTTTTGCAGCCCGTGTTTCATCCCGATGGCTCGCTCTACCTGCTCGTGGCCTACGGGCACGACATTACGGAGCAGGTGCTGGCCGAGCAGGCGCTCAAGGAAACCATGCTGCTGGCCGAAGAGTCGAGCCGCGTGAAGGAGACCTTTTTGGCCAACATGAGCCACGAGATTCGGACGCCCATGAACGCTATTTTGGGCATGAGCCAGCTGCTGGCCAAAACCCCGCTCAGCCCCGACCAGCTCAACTACCAGCAGGCCATCGCTACCTCGGCCGACAATTTGCTGGTGATTATCAACGACGTGCTCGACCTCTCGAAGCTGGAGATGGGCAAGCTGGCGCTCGAAACCATCGGCTTTGCGCCGGCCGAGCTGCTGGCCCAGATAGAGCAGACGCTGCACTTCAAGGCCGCCGAAAAGGGCCTGAGCCTGGTGCTGGAACTGGGCAAGCAGGTGCCGCAGGTGGTGCTCGGCGACCCCTACCGCATCCGGCAGGTGCTGCTGAACCTAGCTGGCAACGCGCTGAAATTCACCGAAAAAGGCCGCGTCACGATTGCCTGCACCCTGCAAGCCGCCGACTTTAGCGGGCCGGGCGGGGCGGTGTCGGTCGAGTTTAAGGTGACGGACACGGGCATCGGCATCGAGCCGGAGTACCTGGAAACGATTTTCCAGGAGTTCAGCCAGGCCGACTCGTCGGTGTCGCGCAAGTTTGGCGGCACCGGCCTGGGCCTCAGCATTTGCCGCAATCTGGTGCAGCTCATGGGCGGCGAAATCAAGCTTTCCAGCCAGAAAAACAAGGGCACGACTACGGCCTTCACGCTGCGCCTGCCCATTGGCACTACCCACGACCTGCCCCAGCCCGAGCACCCCACCGCCGAAGCCGAGGAACTGCGCCAGCACCTGCGCGACAAACAAGTATTGCTAGTAGAAGACAACTTATTTAACCGTCAGATTGCCAAATCTTTCCTCTCCCAAGCCGGCGTGCACGTAACGGAGGCCGAGCACGGCGGCCGGGCCGTGGAGCTGCTGCGCCGCCAGAATTTCGACCTCATCCTGATGGACGTGCAGATGCCCGTGATGAACGGCTACGCCGCTACCTCGGTGCTGCGCCAGCAGCTGGCCATCACTACGCCCGTTATCGCCCTCACGGCCAACGCCATAAACGGCGAGCGCGAGAAGTGCCTGGCCGCCGGCATGAATGGCTACCTCGCCAAGCCTTTCCAGGAAACGCAGCTGCTGCAAGTGCTCAGCGACTGGCTGCTGCCCGCTGGCACCACCCGCCCGCCCCACCTGATGCTGGCCGCGCCCGACATCCCGGCCGCGGCCTCGGGCCTCTACAGCGTCGATGACTTGCTGAAAGCCGGGCAGGGCGACCCCGAATTCGTGGTGTTTATGCTGCGCACCTTCATCGAAAGCTGCCACGAAGCCTTGCAGGAGCTGCACCAGGGCCTGCGCGACGCCAACCTGAGTATGCTCAAGGGCACGGCCCACACCCTCAAGCCTAGCCTTCAGCACCTCAACGCCTGGCAGGTATTGCCCTCCATCGACAAGCTAAACAAGTGGGACGGCGAGTTTCAGCCCGAGCCCCTGCAAAGCCTGGTGCACTCGGCCGAAGGCTTGCTGGGCGACATGCTGACCCAGATTGAAACCGACCTCAAGGAAGAGCGCGTGCTGACGCGGACCATGGCGGCGTGAGGCTAAGATATTAGACGCTAGACCTAAGACGTCAGACGTTAGACTTGAGACATTAGCTTTTCTTACTTCAGAAAAGTCTAACGTCTCAAGTCTAACGTCTAACGTCTCTTTAAATGCGTAGGAAGGCTTTTCACCCGCTCTTCCTCATGCCCGCACCTTCATCTTTCCGCCTGTTGGCCGGCGCCCTGTTGCTGCTGGCCGCTAGCAGCTGCTCCATCTTTCGCCGCCACCGCGATGCCGCGCCCGCCCCGCCGCCCGTAGTGGTCGAAACCGTGCGCACGCCCGACTCGCCCACGCCCCCCAAAGCCGCCCGCGACCTCGCCGACGCCATGACCACCGTGCTGCGCCTGCCGCCCGACCAGACCGGCAAAATCCGCCAAATCCTGAACGCGACCGTGACGCAGGTCAACACCGCCCGCCAGCAGTACCCGGCTCAGTCGCCGCAGCTCAACGCGGCTCTGCAGCGCATCAACAAGCAGTCGGAGGGCGAGCTGCGCGCGCTGCTCGGCCCCGCCAAGTACAAAGAGCTGCAAACCAAGCGCCCCCAGATTCAGGCCGAGATGCAGCAGCGGCAGTAGCGGCGGCTTACTCTGCGGTGGCCGCAGGCGGGCCGGCCGGGGCAAATCCAGCCACAGGCCAGCGTAGCCGCTCACCTGCCCGATGGCCCGGCGCGACTGCGGCGTGAGCGTAAATACCAGCTGCCCATGGGCCCGCTGCCGCCGCACGGTGGCGGGGTAGAGCGCCCGCACGCGCAGGCTGTCGGGGTTGAACAGCTGCCGCGTCAGGCGGCCGTTGGCAACGGCCAGCCGCCGCACCGTCCACTTGGTCGAGTCTAGCCGCGAAGGCGTGCTCGTGTAGTAATAGCTGCGGTAGTAGCGCAGCCTGGGTGCCCGCGGACCGGCAAAATTCCACACGGTATCCTGTATGCCAGCCGCAGCCGAAACGAATCGGCGCCCTGCCGCTGCACGCTGTATGGCTGCCCGTGGGGGCTGACGCCGCTGCCAGCCCGGCGCGGGATACGCAGCGAGTCAAGCTCGGCCCCGGCTACCTCGGCCCGGCTCGCGTAGCGGTGTACCAGCGCTTTTTCGGCCAGTACAAATACGCTGCCCGTATCGCCGGGCGCGGCGCACTGCCCCCGGTCGCGGGGCAAAAAACCGGGCAAATCCGGCATTGAGGCCGGGAAAGGCTGCGCGAAATTGACGAAGACCGGGCCAGCGGTTTCCAGCTGCGAAGCCTCATCGCAGGCAGGCAGGGCCAGGCAGCCAAGCAGGTAGTAGCGGGCTTTCATGCTGCTTGATACCCGCCCCCGCTCAACGTAACCCGCTGCTACGCTGCGCTGGGCTCGTATCCTTCGCAGCACCCGGCAGCACCAGCAGCGGGGCCACGTCGGTGTCTTCGTACAATTCGCGCAGCGGCAGCACGAGGCCCATATCCGGGATTTCCAACGTGGCATCGGGGCCGATGAGCAGGGTATAAATCCACTGACCTGCCTCGTCGCGCCGGTACCACTCGACCGTCCAGGCAGCTTGCGACACCAGCAGGTAATGACGCAGGCTGGGCATTTTCTGGTAGTTCTCGAATTTGGTCGTGCGGTCGTAGTCAGCTGTGAAGGGCGATAGTACTTCGACAATCAGTACTGGGTACCGCCAAGTGTAGGAATCGCGGCGGTCGGCAGGGTCGCAGCTTACTATCACGTCGGGATAGGTGTAGAAGCTTTTTTCCATTACTGCCAGACGCACGTTCTCATCCACGTACCGGCACCCACGCTGCTTCACTGCCGGCCTCAAGCTCGCTATGAAGTTCCCTTTTATCAGGTTGTGGATTACGCTCGCACCCGCCATCGCAAACACTTCGCCATTAAAGTATTCGTGCCGTACTTCGCTCCGTTCTTCCAGCGCAAAATATTCTTCCGGCGTGTAGCGGCAGGGTTGTAGCTCAGCTTGTCCCATAGTTCGGTTGTTTTCCCAAAGATAGCCGATTCCCAAAACCTACAAATACCGCAGCAGCCAGCCCACCAGCCGCTTAACCCGTGAGGTGTAGGGCGGGTACATCACCTTTATACCGGTGCGCCCGATGCGCTGCCGCAGCACCGACTTCTCGTTGCTGAAGGCCAAAAAGCCGGCGTAGCCGTGGGCTTTGCCGAGGCCCGAGTTACCGACGCCGCCGAAGGGCAGCTCGGGGTGCGCCAGCTGAATGATGGTTTCGTTGACGGCCGCCCCGCCCGCCGCGATGGTATCGAGCAAAAAAGCCTGGTTTTGGGCGCTGGTCGTGAACACGTACTGGGCCAGCGGGGGCAGGCGGGCATTCACGTAGGCGGCCGCCTCGGGCAGCGTCTCGAAGGGCAGGATGGGCAGCAGCGGGCCAAAAACCTCCTCGCGCAGCACGACCGCCTCGGGCGGCACGTGGGTGAGGAGCGTGGGGCCGAGGTAGTTTTGGTGCTCGTCTATTTCGCCGCCCAGCACGGTCGCGCCGTGTTGCTGCGCGTCTTCGAGCAGCGTGGCGAGGCGAGCGAAGTGGTGCGCATTGATGATGCGGGCGTAGGAATCGGACCGGCTAATACCTTTGCCCTCAGCATTATAATAGCGCTGAATGGCGGCTTGCAGCTCAGCCACCAGGCCAGCCTGGGCGCTGGCCTGCACTAGCACGTAGTCGGGGGCCACGCAGGTCTGGCCGGCGTTGATGAACTTGCCCCAGGCGATTTTTTCGGCCGCGTCGCGCAGGTTGGCGGTGGCGTCCACGATGGCGGGGCTTTTGCCGCCCAGCTCCAGCGTCACACTACTCAGGTGCTCGGCGGCGGCGCGCATCACGATTTTACCAATCTCGGGCGAGCCGGTAAAGAAAATATGGTTCCAGGGCAGGCGCAGCAGCTCGGTGGCCACGTCCTTGCCACCTTCCAGCACCAGCACCTCCTCGGGCCGGAACAACTCCTCGCAGAGCCGGCGCAGCAGCGCCGACGTGGCGGGCGTTTGCTCGGCGGGCTTGATGGCTACCGCATTACCAGCCGCCAGGGCCGACACCAGCGGACTGAGCGCCAAGTAGAAGGGGTAGTTCCAGGGCGCGATTATCAGCACCACGCCCTTGGGCTCGGCCTGCACCCAGCTGCGGGTGCCGGCCAGCGCCAGCGGCGTGCCCACGCGCTGCGGGGCCAGCCACTTGGCGAGGTGGCGGCCAGTGTGCTTGATTTCGGTGAGCAGGGGCCAGATTTCGGTAAGGTCGGTCTCGGCCGGGGGCTTGCGAAAATCCTGATGCAGCGCCTGCTGCACCTCGGCGCGGTGCGCCGTGAGCCAGTCGGCCAGCCGCCGCAGGCGCTGGCGGCGGGCGGCGGCGGCTTCGCGGCGCAGGGCCGGGGCTTGCGCCCGCAAAGCGTCGAATTGGGGTTGGAAGAGGTTAGGCAAGCGGCAAAAAAAGAGAGGCGAAACGGGTCCTAAAACGGGCCGAGCGTTTTTAAACGGTGAATGCCCGCTGATAGTTATTTGATTTTCTGAGCCATACACTTGTTCTTCATCTATTAGGCTCACCCGAGCATTATGCCTAAGTTATCTTTGTAAAAATATTAGAAAGCTGCGTGCGTCTGCGCGGCGGCGGGCAGTAGCGCGAGGGGTTATTAGTTAGGCATAGGTATTTTGGTACAGTCTGTTTTCTCCCGCCACTTGGGCCAGTGGCTGTTGGGAGTGTTTTGGGCGCTGGCTTTTTTGGCCACCGCCGCTTCGGCCAGGCCACTTTCGGGGCCAGCTTGCGCCGCCGATTCGGGCCAGGTAGCACCCGCCGACACGGTGGCGCAGCTCGCCGCTAGTCCGGCCGCCGTGGCCGATTCGGGCCAGGTGAAAACCAATGTAAAACCCGGCCATCGCCCCTGGCGCACCGACTATACGGTGGCGCCCGGCACTACCTGGCACTACGACCGGCCGGGGCAGCTGCGCTGGCTGCTGCACATTCCGCGCGATTTGGGGCAGTTTCCGGGCACGTACTTCAAGCGCGACAATTTGCCGGCTTTTGCGGCCATCGCCCTTAGCTCGGCTTTTTTGTACGCGGCCGATGAAGGGCTGCTGCACGGCGCCCAAAGCCTGGGCCGCACCATGGGCCTAGATAATTCGGACGTGCAGAAGAACTTGTTTTACATACCCGTGCGCTTGGGCAGCACCAAAATACCGCTGGAATTTAAGGTGCCCGGCAACCTCAACAGCGCGTTTTATTTTCTGGGCGACGGCTGGACGCACCTCACCATCGCGTCGTCGTTCATGGCCTACGGCATTATTAAGAAAGACAACCGCGCCGCCCAAACCGCCACCCAGCTCGGCGAAGCCGTGCTGAGCACCGGCGTGGTGGTGCAGGCCCTCAAGCGCACCACCGGCCGCCAAAGCCCGTTTCGCTCGACCCAGGAGCGGGGCCGCTGGTTTTTCTTGCCCACCTACAAGACGTACCAGAACAACGTGTCGAACTACGACGCCTTCCCGACCGGCCACCTGGCCACGGCCATGGCCACGGTCACGGTCATCGCCGAAAACTACCCCGAATACCACTTCATCCGGCCCGTGGGCTACGGCCTGATGGGCGTGCTCGGCTACGCCATGCTCAACAACGGCGTGCACTGGGCCAGCGACTACCCGCTGGGCATTGCGCTGGGCTACGGCTTCGCCAAAATAGCCGTGC
>JAKONR010000353.1 GCA_022701825.1 Hymenobacteraceae bacterium
GCGGCGTGGAGCTGAGCTTGAACTCGCGCAACCTGGTGGGTGCGTTTGAGTGGACGACCAGCTTCAACGCTTCCTACAACATGAACCGGGTGGAGAAGCTCGACTACGAGAATACGCCCGTGCCCACTGGCAGTAGCCCTGGCGGCTTCGTGAGCTTGCTGCAAGTGGGCCTGCCCATCAGCTCGTACTACCTCTACGATGCCATCGGCGTGTACCAGACCCAGGCTGAGGTCGATAGCGAGCCCAAGCTGAGCAACACCCGCGTGGGCGACATCAAGTACCGCGACGTGAACGGCGACGGCAAAATCACCGACGCCGACCGCACCATCATGGGCAACCCGTCGCCCAAATACATTTTCGGTATCACCAATAACTTTCGCTACAAGAACTTCGACCTCAACGTATTGATAAATGCCCAGCAGGGCGGGATGCTCTACTCGCTCATCGGCCGCAGCATCGACCGGCCGGGCATGGGCTACCTCTACAACCACGCCGCCAACTGGAGCAACCGCTGGAAATCGGAAGCCGAGCCCGGTGACGGCAAAACGCCCAGCATCACGGCCCAAAATAGCTCGCTGCTCGATTCGCGCTGGCTTTACAGCTCCGACTACTTGCGCATCAAGAACATTACGCTGGGCTACAACCTGCCCCGCAGCCGCTTCTACAGCAACGCCCGCTTCTACGTGGTGCTCGAAAACCCCTACATCTGGCACAGCTATACCGGCGGCTTCTCGCCCGAAGCCCTGCAAACCGGCGGCTTCGACAACGGTAGCTACCCGCAGGCCCGCACCTACGCCCTGGGCTTCAACTTGTCGCTGTAATTTCTTTTCCCACCCGCATTTTCGATGAAAGCTTTTACACTAAAAAACCTGGCCTGCGCCGCTGCTATTGGTGCGGCTGGGCTGCTGGGCACGGGCTGCAAAGAGGACATCCTCAGCATTCAGCCCATAGCAAACAATACGGTCGATGGGTTTTACCAAAACGAAATTCAGGTCAACCAGGGCGTAATGGCCATCTACAACGGCTGTTTGTCATTGCCCGAAAGCTCGTACTGGTTTCTGGCCGAGTTCCGCTCCGACAACATCGCCGCCGACGTGGCCACCGTGCAGCGCGACTACAGCGACGTCAGCAACTTCAATACCACCTCGCAAACCCAGCAGCTGCAAAGCACCTGGACCGACCTCTTCGAGATAGTGTACCGCGCCAACGTGCTGCAAGAGCGTATGCAGCCCTTCACGTTTGCCCGCGTCAACCAGTTTAAGGGCGAGGCGCGCTTCCTGCGGGCGCTGGCCTACTTCGACCTGGTGCGCTACTGGGGCGCGGTGCCCATCGTAGATAAAACGCTGAGCATCGCGGACTCGAAGACGGTGCCGCGCGCCCCCGTGGCCGACGTCTACAAGTTTATTGTCGACGACCTCAAGTTTGCGGCCGACAACCTGCCCGCCAGCTACGTGGCCGCCGACAAGGGCCGCGCCACCAAGTGGGCCGCCAAGGCGCTGCTCGGCAAGGTGTACATGACCATGTACGGCTACCCGCTGCGCGATGCCACGGCCCTGCCCTTGGCCAAGCAGCAACTCGCCGACGTGTACGCGGCGGCCGGCTCCAGCACCTTCTCGGTAGCTCAGAACTACGCCGACATCTTCAAATCGGCCAACGACAACAAGTACGCCGTCTTCGAAATCCAGTTCCAGTCGGGCAATACCGGCCTGGGCAACCCCATTCCGTGGCAGCAGGGGCAGGTATTTCCCACGTTTTGGTCGCCGTTCACGGCGTTCGCGGCCGATTTTACCCTGCCGCCCGCGCTGTTCGGGGCCAACTGGCCCAAGGCCGATAAGCGCAAGGCCGCCACGCTCGACTCGGTTATCCGCAACCCCACTACCGGGGCCATTACGCAGGCGCGGCCGCAGTTCACCAAGTTTTTGGAGAAAGGCGTGGCCGGCGTGCAAAGCCGCGTCGACTACCCCAACAACTTCTTCATCATGCGCTTTGAGGACGTAGTGCTGCTCTATGCCGAAGCCCTGACCGAAGAGGCCGGCGCGGCCACCCCGCAGGCCATCAGCTTGGTCAACCAGATTCGGACGCGGGCCGGCATCGCGGCCTTCACCAGTGCCTCGCCCCAGGCGGCTTCGCTGGCCGCCTTCCGCGCCGCCATCCTCAACGAGCGCCGCTACGAGTTTGTGGCCGAGGGCCAGCGCTGGCACGACCTGGTGCGCACCGGCAACGCCATCTCGGTGATGACGGCCTTTAAGCGCGCTACCACGGCCGCCGGGGCCAACTTCCGCCAGCTCGACGACCACGACCTGCTTTTCCCCATTCCGATACTCGAACTGCGCATCAACCCCGGCTTCTGGCAGCAGAACCCCGGCTACAACTAGCCCCGACGAAGCGGCTGGCTCCCCTGGGGCCAGCCGCTTCTTTTAATGCTTAGTCTGTTGAAGTTTCCCGCAGGGTTTGGCAGGGCGGCAGTCCTGAGTTAATCAAACAGAACCCATGTAAAAGGTTGTCATTGCGAGCGTAGCGAAGCAATCGCACCTGTTCAGTCGCGCCGTTCGGGTGCGATTGCTTCGCTGCGCTCGCAATGACAAACGCTTTTTGCATAAATCCTATTAAATAAGCTGCTCGCTATGCCTTCTCGTTTTCCCCTGCTTCTGCTAGCGGCTGGGCTGCCGCTGCTGGCCGGCCTCCGTAGCTCGGCCCCGGCCGGTGCCCCCACCGCCCAGCCCGAGCGCCTGGGCCGGGGCGTGGTCGCCATTGCCCAGCCCGATGGGAAAGTATTCGTAAGCTGGCGCTTGCTGACAACCGACGCGCCGGGCGTGGCCTTCGACGTGTACCGACAGGCAGGCCCGGCTGCTGCTCAAAAGCTGAATGCCCGGCCGCTCGTGGCGGGCACCTGCTTTCTGGATGCAACGGCCCGCAAAGCCCCGGCCGCCACGTACTCGGTGCGGGTGGCGGGCCGCCTGCCCCCGGCCGATGCCTCGGCCGCCGCCTGGGCCGATGGCTATTTGCGCGTGCCCTTGCAGCCGCCGCCCGGCGGCACCGTGGGCACTGGCCCCGAGGCCAGCCCCTACGCCTACACCGCCAACGACGCCTCGGCCGCCGACCTCGACGGCGACGGGCAGTACGAAATCGTGCTGAAATGGGAGCCCACTAACGCCCGCGACAACAGCTCCAGCGGCCTCACCAGCCCGGTGCTGCTCGATGCCTACCGGCTCGATGGCACCCGGCTGTGGCGCATCGATTTGGGGCCCAATATCCGGGCCGGGGCGCACTACACGCAGTTTATGGCCTACGACCTCGACGGCGACGGCCAGGCTGAAATAGCCTGCAAAACGGCCGATGGTACCGTGGATGGCCAAGGTAAAATCCTGGGCGACGCCACCAAAGACTACCGCTCGCTCACCGTGCTTACCGATGGAATGCAAGTGCCCACCCCCCGCGACGCCAAGTACGGCCGCATCCTGGCCGGGCCGGAGTTCCTCACGGTATTCAGCGGGCGCACCGGGGCGGCGCTGGCCAGCGTGCCCTACCAGCCCGCACGCGGCAACCTCGGCGGCTGGGGCGGCATCGGGGGCAACGGCGGCAACGACCAGTACGGCAATCGTGTGGACCGCTTTTTGGCCGCCGTGGCCTACCTCGATGGCCAGCACCCCAGCCTCGTGATGTGCCGCGGCTACTACGGCCGCACCGTGCTGGCCGCCTGGGACTGGCGCGGCGGCCAGCTCACCTCGCGCTGGGTATTCGACTCGAAAGATGGCAAAAGCCCCTTTTCGGGCATGGGCAACCACGGCCTGAGCGTGAACGACGTGGACGGCGACGGCCGCGATGAAATCGTGTACGGCGCGATGGTGGTCGACGACAACGGCCAGGGCCTCTACAGCACCGGCCTGCGCCACGGCGACGCCCTGCACGTGAGCGACTTCGACCCCGCCCGGCCCGGCCTCGAAGCCTGGGGCGTGCACGAAAACGAAGAGAAAGTAGCCGGCCACGAAAACGGCCCCGGCGCGGCCCTCTACGCCGCCGGCTCCGGCCAGCTTCTCTTCGTCAAATTGCCCGGCCAGGACGTGGGCCGCGGCCTGGCCGCCGACATCGACCCGCGCCACCCCGGCGCCGAGCTCTGGACCAACGTGGCCGAATTGGGCCTGTTGAGCTGCCAGGGCGAGCGCATCGGCCCCGCGCCGCGCTCCGTCAACTTTGGCCTGTGGTGGGATGGCGACCTGCTGCGCGAATTGCTCACCGATACCCGCGTGGAGAAGTGGGACTACCAGGCTGGCCAGCTCACCCGGCTGCTCGACGGCAAAGCCTACGGCGCGGCCTCCTGCAACGGCACCAAAGCCACGCCCTGCCTCACCGCCGACCTGCTCGGCGACTGGCGCGAGGAGGTAGTGTGGCGCACCGCCGACAACTCGGCCCTGCTCATCTTCAGCACCACCATCCCGACCCCGCACCGCCTGCCCACCCTCATGCAAGACCGCGCCTACCGCCTCGGCGTGGCCCGCGAAAACGTGGGCTACAACCAGCCGCCGCACCCCGGCTACTTCCTGGGCGAGGGCATGACGCCGCCCGTCGGTAGCGCCGCGCCGTAGCGCAAACTGCGGCGGGTATCAAAACCGTGCGGGAAACACTAACCTTGTTTTCCTAATAAAGGAATATGAAAAAGCGGGTCATGCTGAACGCAGTGAAGCATCTCTGCCGCTTCATCCAAATCGCTCAACGGTGCGGTAAAGATGCTTCACTGCGTTCAGCATGACCCGCTTTTATTCGAGAACAAGTCTATCTTCCCAACCGCCATGCCCCTCGCCACGCCCGCCCAAAACGCCTTTCGCCACCAGGTACTAAATCCGCTGAAGCTGCGGCTATTCCTGCTGCGTCGGCTGCCGCTGGCGTGGCTGGCCGGCCTGCGCCTCGTGGCCCTCACGCCCGAGGCGGCCAGCGTCACCATTCGCTACCAGTACCTCACCCAAAACCCTTTTCGCAGCATCTACTTCGCGGCGCTGGCGATGGCGGCCGAACTGGCCAGCGGCATTCAGGCCATGCTGCACACGCAGGGCGGCGGCCCGGTGGCCATGCTGGTAGTGGGCCTGCAAGCCGAGTTTACCAAGAAAGCCGTGGGCCTCATCACCTTCACCTGCCCCGATGGGGCGGCCATTGCCGCCGCCGTGGCCGACAGCCGTGCCACCGGCGAGGGCCGCACGGTGGTAGGCACCAGTACGGGCCGCGACGCGGCGGGCGACGTGGTAGCCGTGTTTCGGGTCACGTGGTCGTTTAAGGCGAAACGGTAGCAGCGCGACCCACGCAGTCGCGCTACCAGGCTGCCTACCCCCGGCTCTCGGCCAGGCTGTCCTTGGTCATTACGTCCACCATGCCGTCTTCGCTTACTACTACTACCAGGGTGGGGAAGTCCGAGCTTTCGACGTAGCGGATGGCCGAGTTGTAGCGGGCGCCGCGGGTGCTGTTGCCGTGGCCGGCGCTGGCCTTGCCGTCGAGTATCACGCCGATGGAGTAGCAGTAGCCCTGCGGGTCGAGCAGCACGGCCCCGTCGATGGCCGTGACGAGCTGCGTGATGGT
>JAKONR010000361.1 GCA_022701825.1 Hymenobacteraceae bacterium
ATTTCGGGAAAAAGCCGGCTTTTGGCCGCGGCGTAGTCGAGCATAAAGGCGTTGGCATCGACGCCCACCAGCGCCACCGGCACGCGCCGCCGCCGCGCCCAGGCCGCGATGCGGCGCAGGGTGTCGCCGCCGCCGCTGCCCAGGTCGGCCAGGCGCAGCGGGCGGGCGGCCGGAAAGCGCGGCCGCAGCCGGGCCAGCGCCGCCAGCACCGGCCGGTAGCCGCCGAGCCAGGTGTTCACGGTTTCGAGCTCGTCGAGGTTTTGGCGCAGCTCGTCGGTGGCGAGGCCGAGGTCGTCCATCAGCTCGGGCGTAGTGGCGCGGGTGCGGAAGTTCATGCGGGCAAAGGTGGGGCGGGGGCGTAGTTGTTGGCCCCAGGCGGCAGTGCCCGCCGCCTGGGGCCAACTTAGCCTAAAGATTAGAAAAGAACTTCTTTTATACCTGATATACAAGCTATCTTACCGCCGCTAATGGCAACCGAAGCCAAGTCAGTGGTTTCGCGGGGTGGCGGGTGGTACGCGGTGTTTTTTAGCCCCTATTCTCTTTGATGAAACAGCTTGTACGCATACTCACAGACCCCTTAGGCGCTCATAGCCGTTACCCGCTGAGCACTTATGACATGCAGCCCGCAACCACCGCTCAGCGGGTGCGAGCCGCTCAGTTGCAGCTGCGGGCCGTACTACGCCACCTGCCGCAAACCACGCCCCGGCTGGTAGCGGCCGATAGCGTGGCGCTACGCACACTGGCCTGGTCGGGCATCAGTGTGGCCGGCCAGGCCGGGCGCTGGCTGCGCTACTACCACCCGCGTATCGTGTTGCCGGCTCAGGTGGCCGCGCCGGCCCTGCGCCTGGCGGCGAAGCGCAAAGCCGTGCTGGCTGAGAGTGGGGCCGCACTGGGCGCAGCCTACCCCAACCCGGCGCAGACGGAAGTTATTATTACCTGTAAGCTGGCGCAGGCCGACCAAGCGGCTGAGTTGCGCTTTATCAACCTGCTCACGGGTAAGATACAGCTAGTAGTTCCCGTAGAAGGCACGGGTACGGGCACGGGGCGCAGTCAGCGCGTGGCCCTGACCGGGTTGCCCGCCGGGCAATATGCATATCAGTTGCTGGTGGAAGGACAGTTGGTAGCTGCTCCGCAACGCCTGATGCTTAATCCCTAAATGCAGACCAGGGGCAGCGTGGCTTACGCCGTGCTGCCCCTGGGTTTGGTATATGCACCGTATTATTAGAATGCTCTTACTAACCCTGGTAGTGGGTTGGCAGAGCGGCTACGCGCAGCAAATAAGTTGGGAACAGCCTCTGATTTCTGGACCTTTAACCAGCCCAGTATTTGGCCAATCTCAACTATTGAGTAACGGAGATTATTTAGTGTATGGGATAGGCTACAGCGGCGGAGCGAACTATCCTTTCATCAGTGCGCAGTTCCAAGCTAATGGTGCGCTAGTGCGTCAGCGCACGGGGCACACCCTTTTTAGCATTCAACAAGGTATAGTACCGCTGGCGGGCCGCAACGGTAGCAGCCTGCTGGTGGCCAGCGTGCCGAGCTATCGGATGGGAAATAGCAATGCTACCTCGCGGCTGTTTTTTCAGCGCATCCGGCCCAACGGCGATACGCTGCCAGGCATCAGTTACCCACTGAGCTTTCTGGAAGGATTTCCCACGCGGGCCGTGCGCGAGGGTGATAGCGTGCGCGTGCTCACCTATGCTTACGACAGCCTGAACACGGGGCAGTACGCGCTGCTGAGCACCGACACCCTAGGCACGGTGGGGCGAGTGCGGCACTACGCCAGCCCCACGTATGGCAACGCCTACCCTTGCGACCTGGTCCGCACGGCCCGCGGGGGCTGGCTGATAGTGGGTGAGCTGGCCGTGGCTCCTTATAATCACCCTTATTTAGTAGAAACCGATGCGCAGGGGAGACTACGGCGGCAGCGCGAACTGTTTCTTTTTGCCAATAGTACCGAGGAGCGGGTGCCACGCTTGTGGAGTAATCTGGTTCGGCTGCGCAACGGCAGCGGGTACGTGTTCAGCGGCTGGCAGAAAACAGGGGGGCAAACCTTTCGCTTTCTCTGCAAGCTCGACACGGCCCTGAACGTGGTGTGGACCTACCGCCACCCGCCCCAGGCCACGCCCGCGCTGGCCCCCCGCCAGGTCCATGAGTTGGCCGATGGCACGCTGGTGTGGCTGGCGGGCGACGAGGCCACTAACACGGGTTTTCAGCGCACGCGCAGCCTGTACGTCATCCGGGTGAGCGCCGCCGGGCAGCTCGTGCGCCAGCAAACGCTCAACAGCGCCAACTGCAGCCGGCTGCTGCTCTACAGCTGGCAGCCGCTGGCGGGCGGCGGGGCGCTGGTGGTGGGCGGCTACGGCAATGGCTGCGTGGCCACGCCGGGGGCGAGCGCGGCGGCCTACGTGGCCCAGCTAGATAATGCCACGCTATTGGCGGCCCCGGCCCCGGCCGCCGGCCCAGTGGCGGCGCAGGTTTTTCCCAACCCGGCCCCGGCCACCGGCGAGGCCACCTGGCAGGGCGCGGTGCCCGTGGGCGCGGCGGTGGCAGCCGTGCAGGTGCTCGACGCGCTGGGGCGCGTGGTGCGCGTAGTGGCCGTGGCCGGGCGCGGGCTGGCCGTGCGGCAGCCACTGGTGCTGGCCGGGCTGGGGCCGGGGGCCTACGCGTGCCGCCTGCTGCTGGAAGGGCAGCCCAGCGGCGTGGCCTGCCGGCTGGTGGTCGTGCCCTGACCCCGCCGGCTGGTGGTCGTGCCCTGACCCCCGCCGGCTCGCGGGGCTGCGCTGCCCAGCTGGCGCAGGCAGCGCACAGGTTGCTGAAGGCGAAGCGGCCAGCCGCTAGCCAGCCAGCCCCGTGCCCAAAACCCGGCCCCGGCGGGGTAGCCCCGGCGCCAGAGCTACCCCGCTGGGGCCGGGTTTTGGGCACGGGGCAAGTCCGCTCGCGGCGGCGGGTCGAGCCGGCCAACCGAAGCGAGCAACTGCCCGCAACAGCGCTGTTGTAGTAAACCGGCAAATTATGTGAAACAAAGAAGCTTGATACCTAGTACATTTGGAGACACTCTGCGCGCTCGGCGTCGGCTTTCTTATGCGAGTACTTCTACTTTCGTTTGCACTATCGCTGCTGCTGAGCACAGCGGCAGCGGCTGGGCAAGTGGAGGGCCCGGCCCGAGCCACGCGGCTGGCCACTGCCCCGCAGGATACCCTTAAGCCTTTGGTGGCCAATAGCTTCAGTTACCCAACCGGCGTGGCCGTGGGGGCCGATGGCAGCGTGTACGTGGTGGATACCGACAATTCGGAAATCAAAAAAATCAGCGCCACCGGGCAGGTTTCGAGCCTGGCCAAGCACGGCTTTACCTACCCCACGGGCGTGGCCGTAGATGCCAGCGGCCTGGTGTACGTGGCCGACGCGGGCAGCCGCAGCATCAAAAAAATAACGCCCGCCGGGGAGGTTTCGACTCTCATCGAGCGCGGCCTAGATTACCCCGCCGGCGTAGCCGTGACGGCGAATGGCACTGTGTACGTGGTAGATGCCGGCCGCGAGCCCAATACCGGCGCCGTGCGCAAACTCACGCCCGGCGGCCGCCTGATGACGCTCGCCCGGGGCTTCAATAAGCCCAACGGCGTGGCCGTGGCCGCCGATGGCACCGTGTACGTGGCCGATACCGACAATAATTGCATTAAACGAATCAGCCCGGCCGGCGAGGTTTCGGCGCTGGTGGGCGCCAGCCTCAACCGCCCGGCTGGCGTGGCCGTGGCCGCCGATGGCACCGTGTACGCGGCCGACACCTATAACAACAGCGTACAAAAAATAAGCCCGGCCGGGGCGGCCACGCTGCTAGCCACTGGCTTTACCTACCCCGCCGGCGTGGCTATCGATGCCTCCGGTGCCGTGTACGTGACGGACACCGGCCACAGCGCCCTCCGAAAAATCAGCCTTGCCGGTGCCGTCGCCACTTTGGTAGAAGGCACGGTGGGCACGGCCGCCAGCGCCCCCACCGACAAGTAAGCCGGGTGCGTTGCGGGCGCCGTCATGCTTAGCTTGTTTAGGCTAGTTCGAATCACCTGTAAAGCAATGTGTTGTACGCTGGTACTGGGCTACTCAGCTACGTAGTCGGCCAAGTAGTCGTAGCGGGGCTGTAGCCGGCCATTTTTGGCGATGGTAGCCCGCGCCACCACGCCGGCCGGGTCGCCGCCCAGCAGGTTCGGCATCACCTGGTCGAGCAGCTGGCGGCCAAAATTGCGGCTGGCATTGCGGGGCAGTTCGCAGGGCAGGTTGTCCACGGCCATCACGGTTATGTTTTCGGGGCGGGAATAAGCGGCTTCCAGTGCGCCGGTGGCGGGGTTGTAGTCGAAAGCCGGCTCCGCAATGGTGGTGCTGCGCTTGGTGAGCGGGATGGAGCCATCCACGTCGCAGGTCACGTCGGCGATGGTAGTTATCTTAAAATCAGGCTCGCGTGTGTCTTCCTCCGAGAACAAACGAGGCGCGGCCGGGTGCCAGTAGGCGCAGGCAATCAGCAAATCGGTGAGGGGCAGAAAGCGGGCAAAATCGGAGTCGTACAGCTCGGGGTGCTGGTGAAAGTGGGCCGTGTCCCAGGCCAAGCCGTCGCGGCGGCGGTGGTAGTCGCGCGAGCGCAGCTGCACGTACACCGGCTCCCGAAAATCGCGGTGCAGGTAGTCGTGCACGCTCACCTGGCGCAGGCCCATCTTGTCGAGCACCTCCAGCGCGCCGCCCGCCACCCGGCCCGAGCCCGTGACGGCTATCTTAATGGGCGGCAGGGCTTTAATCTTATAAAACTCTTCCTGCATGTCGTCCATGTCCACGCACTGGTAGGCGGGTTTCAGCTCGTACAGCCCGTGCTTGCGGCCGTAGGTGAGCAGGCCGTTGTACGCCCCCACGATGCCCGCGTAGCGCCCGAAGGCCACCACCCGCTCGCCAGCCGCGTTGGTCAGCAGCTCGTAGTCAATCAGCGTAATGCCCTGGCGCAGCACCGTGCGCAGCAGCTCGCGGTTGGCGGGCTGCTTCTTGACGGTGTGCGAAAAAAACAGGTAGGTTTTGCCGGGCAGCAGCTGGGCGGGGGGCACTTCCTTCACGCCCAGCAGCAGGTCGCAGGGCTGCATGTCTTCGGCTACTTCGAGGCCCAGGTCGCGGTACTCCTGGTCGGCGTAGGCGCGCGCGGGGCTGGGCTGCACGCGCACCCGCAGGCCGGGGTAGGTGGCTTGCAGCTCCACGCATTTTTTGGGGGTGAGGGCCACGCGGCGGTCGGGCGGCGTGCGGCCTTCGCGCAGCACGCCAATGAGGAAAGGGGTGGGCATAGAGAGCAGGATAAGGGCCGCAAAGTAGCACGGGGCCGCCGCCCCCGTGCTACCGCAACGTTATTTTGCCGCCGTGAATTCTCCTTACTTGTCGGGAGCGCTGCTGCGCCGCCTGGGCCACGTGCCCGCTACCTACCGCCTGCTGCTGGGCCTGGCCGCCGCCGCCGCCACGTGGCTGCTGGTACCGGCCGCGCTGGGCACCCTCGGCCGCCTGGTGGCCGCCTGGGATGCTTTCGGGGTCGTGACGCTGCTGCTGCTCTGGGCGGCCATCTTCACGGCCGATGCCAACCGCATCCGGGCGGTGGCGGCTGCCGAAGACTTGAGCCGGACCGTGAGCTTTCTGTTTGTGCTGGTGGCGGCCTGCGCCAGTTTGCTGGGGGCCACGGCCCTGCTGAAGACCACCGCGCACCTCCGCCCCGGCGTGTTGGCGCAGCACCTGGCCCTCAGCGTAGTAGCGGTGGGCGCGGCGTGGCTGCTGGTACACACCGTGTTCACGCTGCGTTACGCCCACGTGTACTACGATGCCAACGACGACGGCTCCGATGTGGGCGGCCTCGACTTTCCGGGCCACGACCCCGAGCCCGACTACCTCGACATCGCCTACTTCGCCTTCGTCATAGGCATGACGGCCCAGACGGCCGACATCAGCATCAGCGGCCGCCACCTGCGGCGGCTGGCGCTGCTGCACGGGCTCATCTCGTTCGTGTTCAATACCACGCTGGTGGCACTGGTTATCAGCGGCGTGGCGGGCGTACTTTAAGGTAACTGTCATGCTGAGCGGAGCGCAGCGGAGTCGAAGCATCTCTCCCGCTTCGTTGCTAACGATAGAAGTTAGTATTGAGAGAGAGATGCTTCGACTCCGCTGCGCTCCGCTCAGCATGACGGATAATCTAAAACAGCCCCGCCGCCACGCGCCGGATGGCCTCAGCCTTGCCCATGCTGTAGTAGTGCAGGCAGGGCACGCCGTGGGCCATGAGCTCGCGGCTCTGGTTGAGGCACCACTCGATGCCGACCTCGCGGGCGGCGGCGTTGTCTTTGGCCCCGTGGATGGCCTCGGACAAAGCCTCCGGGATGCTGAGGAAGAAGGCGCGGGGCAGCGCGGTGAGCTGTGCTTTGGTAGTCAAGGGCTTGAGACCGGGAATGATGGGCACCGTGATGCCCGCGTCGCGGCAGCGCTTCTCGAACTTGAAAAACTCTTCGTTGTCGAAGAACATCTGGGTCACGATGTAGTCGGCCCCGCGGTCGATTTTGTCTTTCAGAAAGCGAATGTCCGAGCCGTGGTTGGGGGCCTCGAAGTGCTTTTCGGGGTAGCCGGCGGTGCCGATGCAGAAATCGGTGCACAGCACGGGCTCGGCCCCGACGGGCTGGTACTGCTCGTCGTGGTCGTGGTAGCGGCCGTGGTTGAGCTCGCTAATCTGCCCGATGAGGTCGCAGGCGTAGCGGTGGCCATCGGGGTGGGGCTGAAAGTGGCCCTCGCTCTTGATGGGGTCGCCGCGCAGGGCCAGCACGTTGTCGATGCCCAGAAAGTGCAAGTCAATCAGCGCGTTCTCGGTTTCTTCCTTGGCAAAGCCGCCGCAGATGAGGTGCGGCACGGTGTCCACGTCGAAGCGGTTTTTGATGGCCGCGCAAATGCCCACCGTGCCCGGCCGCTTGCGCACGGCCTTGCGCTGCAAGAGGCCGCCCGGCCGCTCGCGCAGCACAAACTCCTCGCGGTGGTAGGTGACGTCGATAAACGGCGGCTTAAACTCCATCAGCGGCTCGATATTAGCGAACAGCGAGTGGATGTTTTCGCCCTTGCGCGGCGGCAGCACCTCGAAGGAAAACAGCGTTTTGCCGTCGGCACGGCGCAGGTGTTCAGTTACTTTCATGTCAGTTGCGCGGACTTTGTAGTCCGCGTCCGGTTGATTTAGGCAGGGCGATTCGCGGACTACAAAGTCCGCGCAACTATTGCGGGTCGTAATTCAGATTCGGCATCAGCCAGCGCTCCAGTTCCGGCAGCGGCATCCCCTTGCGCTCAGCCAAATCCACCACCTGGTCGCGCCCGATTTTGCCCAGGCCGAAGTAGCTGGCCGCCGGGTGCGCGTAGTACATGCCGCTCACGGCCGCCGTGGGGTACATGGCCAGGTTTTCGGTCAGGATAATACCCGTCTGCTTCTCGGCATCGAGGAGCCGGAAAAGCGTGATTTTCTCGGTGTGGTCGGGGCAGCCGGGGTAGCCGGGCGCGGGCCGGATGCCGCGGTATGTCTCCTTAATAAGCTCCTCGCCAGTGAGACTTTCCTCGGGGTCGTAGCCCCAGAACTCGCGGCGCACGCGCTCGTGCAGGCGCTCGGCGAAGGCCTCGGCCAGGCGGTCGGCGATGGCCTTTATCATAATGCTGGAGTAGTCGTCGTGGTCGGCCTCGTACTTCTCAATCAGCTTTTCAATGCCCAGGCCGGCCGTCACGGCGAAGCCGCCGAGGTAGTCCTGGCGGCCGGTTTCCTTGGGCGCGAGGTAGTCAGAGAAGGCGATGTTGTGCACGCCGGGGGCTTTCTCGCTCTGCTGGCGCAGGGTAAAAAACTCGTCGCGCACCTGCTGGCGGGTGTCGTCTTCGTAGATTTCGATGGTGTCGAAGTCCTTTGTATTGGCCGGCCAGAAGCCCAGCACGGCGCGGGCCGTGAGGCTTTTATTGGCAATAACCTCGGCCAGCATTTTCTGCGCGTCTTCAAACAGCTTGCGCGCCGCTTCGCCAAGATTAGCGTCTTCCAGGATGCGCGGGTAGCGGCCTTTCAGCTCCCAGGTGTGAAAGAAGGGCGTCCAGTCGATGTACTGCGCCAGCTCTTCGAGCGGGTAGTTGTCGAGCACCTGCGTGCCCAAAAAGCTGGGTTTGGTGATGGGCGTGGTTTCCCAATCGGCCTTGAAACCATTGGCGCGGGCGGCCTCGATGGTGAGGTAGCTTTTGTCGCGCTGGCGGCCGGCGTGGTCTTCGCGCAGGGCGGCGTACTCGTCCTTAATGGTCTGCATATAAGCTGTTTTAGCCGAGCCCAGCAGGCTGGCGGCTACGCCCACCGAGCGCGACGCATCGTTGACGTACACGGCCGAGCCCGAGTAGGCGGGCGCGATTTTAACGGCCGTGTGCAGGCGCGACGTGGTAGCGCCGCCGATAAGCAGCGGCACTTGCAGCTTGCGCTTTTCCATCTCGCGGGCCACGTACACCATCTCATCGAGCGAGGGCGTGATGAGGCCGCTGAGGCCGATAATGTCCGCGCCCTGCTTCTGGGCTTCGTCCAAGATACGCTCCAAGGGCACCATCACGCCGAGGTCCACTATCTCGAAGTTATTGCAGGCCAGCACCACGCCCACGATATTTTTGCCGATGTCGTGCACGTCGCCTTTCACGGTGGCCAGCAATATCTTACCGGCCGTTTGGCGGGCGTTGCCCTCCTTTTCGGCTTCGAGGTACGGCTGCAAGTAGGCCACCGCCTTCTTCATTACGCGGGCCGATTTCACGACTTGCGGCAAGAACATTTTACCCGCGCCGAAGAGGTCGCCGACCACGTTCATGCCCGACATCAGCGGGCCTTCAATCACGTCGAGCGGGCGGGCCACCTGCTGGCGCACTTCCTCGGTATCCTGGTCGATAAACTCGGTAATGCCGCGTACCAGCGCGTGTTGCAGGCGCTCGGCCACGGGTAGGCTGCGCCAGGCGTCGGCTACTACTTCCACTTTGCCCTTCTGCTTCACCGTTTCGGCAAAGTCTACGAGGCGCTCGGTGGCGTCGGCACGGCGGTTCAGCAGCACGTCCTCGCAGAGTTCGAGCAGGTCTTTCGGCACGTCGTCGTACACGGCGAGCTGGCCGGCATTCACGATGCCCATGTCGAGCCCGGCCCGGATGGCGTGGTAGAGGAAAGCCGCGTGCATGGCCTCGCGCACCACGTCGTTGCCGCGGTAGGAGAAGCTGATGTTCGAGACGCCGCCGCTGGTGCGGGCGCCGGGCAGGTTTTCCTTTATCCACTTCACAGCCCGGATAAAGTCGAGCGCGTAGTTACGGTGTTCCTCGATGCCGGTGCCCACGGTGAGGATGTTGGGGTCGAAGATGATGTCCTCGGCCGGGAAGCCAACTTCTTTGGTCAGAATATCATACGAGCGCTGGCAAATCTCAATGCGGCGCTCGTAGCTGTCGGCCTGGCCGTCTTCATCGAAGGCCATGATGACCACCGCCGCGCCGTACTGACGCACCAGCCGGGCGTAGTGCTTGAAGCGCTCCTCGCCTTCTTTCAGCGAAATCGAGTTGACGATGCTCTTGCCCTGCACGCATTTCAGGCCGGCTTCGATAACCGTCCACTTCGACGAGTCTATCATCAAGGGCAGGCGGGCGATGTCGGGCTCCGAGGCGATGAGGTGCAAAAAGGTGGTCATGGCCGCCTCCGAGTCGAGCATGCCCTCGTCCATGTTCACGTCGAGCACCTGCGCGCCATTTTCGGCCTGGGCGCGGGCCACGGCGAGCGCGGCCTCGTAGGCGCCCGAGCGAATGAGGCGGGCAAAGGCGCGCGAGCCCGTCACGTTGCAGCGCTCGCCGATGTTGACGAACAGGCTGTTGGGCGTGACATTAAAGGGCTCCAAGCCGGCCAGGGTCAATGAAGAATTAGCCGCCTTTTCGGTGTCCGTAAGCTCTTCGCCTTCAGTTACTTTTTCAAGTCCCCGCGTGGGGTACTTATCGGCCAGCCGGCGCAGCTCGGCAATGTGCTGGGGCGTGGTGCCGCAGCAGCCGCCCACCACGTTGAGCAGGCCTTCTTTCAGGTAATCCTCGACCAGCGCGGCAAATTCCTGGGCGCTCTCGTCGTAGCCGCCGAAGGCGTTGGGCAGGCCGGCGTTGGGGTAGGCCGATACCGATACGTCGGCCAGGCGGGCCAGCTCGCGCACGTACACTTTGAGTTGGTCGGCGCCGAGGGCGCAGTTGAGGCCCAC
>JAKONR010000420.1 GCA_022701825.1 Hymenobacteraceae bacterium
TACATCGTGTACAGGTTGACGGTAACCTCCGTCAATCCACTAAAATCAATCTCATGAAACTGGTGCCGGTGCCCCAATTCATGGAAGTGCCCCCAGGAACCGTTCTTCCACAAATAATCAGCATCCAGCATGTGCTGGCAGCCATACTCGTTGTTAGGCACCACGATTCTATCGACGTCCGCGAACATGGCACCGTGGGCCACATCCTGGTCCACGATGATGCGCTCGGGGTGGCCGCGCGGCGCGGTGAGCGCCGCCAACTTGGCATCGGTAGCCAACACAGCATCCCAAAAAGCCAGCACCTTCGTAGGGTCGTCGAGCGCCCGGATGCTAGCCGAGGGCACGGTCAGGCTGATGTTGTCGCTCACCAGCTCAGCCCAAGGCGCGGGGTACTGCCGGATGGTTTTTTGCCACGCAGCCAGGCTAGTCTTGCCGAGTTGAAAGCGCGGGGCCTGCACGGCCCCCTGCACAGTGAGGCGCAATTCGCGAAGCGCCGTCGTATCGGGAATGTTAAGCAGCAGGGCCCCGCCGTAGGGGGAGTAAATCTCGGTGCGGCCCTGCTTTAGCTCAAAGCGGCGCGTGAGGTCGTAGGCCTCGCGGCTCATCTTTGTCAAGTCCACTACTTCATCGCGGTGCACGCCTACCTGGGCCTCCAGTCGGCGCGTCGAGTCCTTGCCGGTCAAGTAAATAACTACCTTCTCGCCAGCCGGCACATACAGCCCCGTGCCGTGCGCCAACCGCGAACCGGGCGGTTGCTCCCACACCCCGTTCGGGCCTACCTGCACGGGCAGCACCAGCGCAGTAGTGAGGCGGGGCGCCGTGGCGGGCACCGCCCCCGGAAACGTGGCGGCGGCCGGGGCTACGTAAGATGGGTTAGGGTGCTCGCGCAACTCTATCTCGCGTAGCATATGCTGGAGCATATAGACTGAGTAGTTGCGGCCCTGCTTCACGGGCGCGGCGGGCGTAGGCACAATCATCGAATCGGGCCAGTAGCGGGCTACCTGCCGCAGCCGCTGCCGGATGGGCGCGTCAGCAGCGTTCTGCGCCAATACCTGCTCTAGGTTGTAAGAAAAGATGTAACCGCCCTGCATCGGGGCGGGTGGCATTTGGTATAAGTTGGGTTCCACGCTGGCCAGCATATTCCGGATGCTCAGGTACCGCGGCGCGGGGTCAGCGAGCAGATAGGCGCGCGTGGGGTAGCGCGCGGTGAGGTAGTCGCTTTGCAGCAGCCCGGCTTGGCGCAGCAGCTGGTTAAATCGCGCCTCAGACTGCTTTTGGGCGGGCGCGTGCGGCCCGTTGGGCAGCGGATAACCATAAAGTAGTGTGCCGCCCCGGCGCACAAAACCCTCGATGCGGCGCACCATCGCCGTATCGGCCACCTCCTGGCTCAGCAGTAGGATATCGGCCGACGGGTCGAGCGCGCTGGCCGTGCCTACCAGCTTGGCGTGCGCCTGCCGGGTCAGAAACGTGGCCAGGGCCGCGTCGCCGCCCCACACCTGCACGCGCTTGTGGCGGGCGCTGCTGCCCCAATTCAGGCAGTTCAGCAACAAGTGCTGCACCTCGGCCTGCTGCACCAACGGCTGATGAAAATACGCGGACGTACTAAATGCCAGCACCTTGCCCTGGCCCAGCCGGCTGCTAGCCAAGGCAATGAGCTGAAACGACTGGTCGAGGTCAATCGGGTCGGCCTCCACCGTGAGGATAATCTCCGGCTGCTCGTTGAGGGTAATCGTGGTCGCCATAAAATCCGGCTCGGCGGGCGTGGGCAGCTTGCCCACGCCTTGCAGCAGCGCAGCCTTGTCGGTGGTTTGGGCGGCCAGCGGGTGGGCGCTACCCAAGGCCAGCAGCAGGCCAAAGGTGGGAAGTAGTCTTTTCAGCATTGACATAAGCAAGCTTTATAAGTAAAGTGGCGCGCGACCAGCCCCTCAAGGCAACCGGCCACGCGCCACCCCTGACTGATACCGTCTTAGCTACTTAGGTTGCACCACGAAGCCGCCGCGCGCGGGCAGCGTCACGCTGAGCGTGGTGCCCGAAACCGGCCGCGTGACGAAGCTGCGGTTGGTTTCGCCGTCGGTGATGAGCGTGCCGCCTTTGATGCCCAGCTTAGCGAGGTCGATTTGCAGGGTTTTAGGCGCGTCGGTGCCGTTGATGCCGGCCACGTACCAGCCGCCGCCGGGGGCCTGGCGGGCCAGCACCGCGTACTCGCCGGGGAAGCCATCGAGCAGCTTCACGTCGGACCACTGCGGGGGCAGGTTTTTCACGAATCTTTGCACGTAGGCGGGCTGCGCGGCCATGCCCTCGGGCACCTCGGCGTAGTGCTGCACGCCCGACTGAAACACGACCGATAAGGCCAGCTCAAAGGCGTTGGACGTGCGGCGCTCCTTGCCGCGGATTTCCGAAAAGGCCATCGGCGTGAAGTCCATCGGCCCCACCGCGTTGCGGGCGAAGGGCAGCATGGCGCAATGCGTGGGCTCCTGGTCGGTATTCTTCTGGTCGAAGGTCAGAAACTCGAAGCCCTTCACGGCCTCCATGCTCACCAGGTTGGGGTAGGTGCGGTTCCAGCCCCGCGGGATGGTGGTACCGTGGAAATTAACCAGCAAGCCCGCCTGCGCGGCGTCGGTCAGCAAGTCCTGGTAGTAGTTCATAAAGGACTGCCCATCGCCGCCGAAGAAGTCGATTTTCACGCCCGCAATGCCCATCTGCTTGATGCGGGCAAACTCCTTGCGCCGGCTTTCGGCCTCGAAGAGCACGTTCTTAGGCGTCTGCGGGGCTTCGTTCCAGCTGCCGTTCGAGTTATACCACACCAGCAAACCCACCTTTTTGGACTTGGCATACTGCGCCAGCTCCTGCATCTTGTCGTAGCCGATTTGCTTGTCCCACAGCGCATCGACCAGGCAGTAGCCCCAGCCCATATCGGCGGCGTAGTCGATGAAACGGCGCTGCACGTCGTAAGTCGTCTTGTCGTCGCCCATCAATACCCACGACCACGACGACTTGCCGGGCCGGCCCACCGCCACGGGCGCAGGCATGGCCGGCGCGCTCAGGTCGGTAGTCAGCGTCGATTCCACGATGGGGGCCAGCGAGTTGCCCACCACCAGCACGCGCCAGGGCGTGCGCCAGGGCAGGCGGCTTTCGGGGGCGGCCGGGGCGTCGGGCAGGGTGCGCTCGGCGGGCTGCGCCAGCGCAATGCCGTACTCGCCGCCCGGCGACTCCTGCGCCAGGTGGGTGCCGCAGTAGCTGCGGCCCATGCCCGCCTCGGTCAGCAGCACCCAGTGCTTATTGGCCTGAAACAGCGCCGGAAACGACCACCCCTCGCCCAGCGGGCCGGGCGTACCGGCCGCCACGCCCATCTTGTAGTTCTCTTCGTAGGAAGGCTGCGTTTTGGCCCAGCCCGTCTGGGCTTTGGCGTGCGGGTGCAGCCAGCCCCGCGCCCCGGCCG
>JAKONR010000435.1 GCA_022701825.1 Hymenobacteraceae bacterium
AATCTCGCCCTTGGTCAGATAGCTCCAACGGTCGCGCAAGAGCTTAGCCACATCGCGGGCCATCATGTTGGTTTCGAGGCCATCCTGCACGGCGTTGCGGTGGTTCATGCGCCGGGCCGCTTGCTGAATCTGGCCGATGAGCAGTTGGTCGAGGTCACGGTCGGACATTTCGCGCACCTTCGCCGTGGCCTGCGCCTGAATGACGGGCACCAGCCAGGGCGGCGTAGTGGTGGGATTATAGGCGAGTAGGCCTTCGGGGCCAGCAGCAACGGCCGGTAGGCAAACCAAGCCAGCCGGCACAAGAGCGGGCAAAAAGGCGGTGGGGGCAGCTAACTGATACATGGCTAATTAGTTGAGGCGGTTACCGGCTTCGTCGTAGTCATTCATGGCAAAGGCAGCCTCGGCAGTAGCGAGGCGTTTGAGCACCGGGCTACTGGCAGCCGCGCCGCTGGGCGTCAGGCGTCGCAGCAGGCCTTTGGTCACGTCGCTGCGCATAGAGGCGCGAATCGTGGCCAGCCAGTCGAGCTTCTTTTTGCCGTTGGCGTCGCTCCAGTCGAGGAGCGCGCCGTGGTAGTGGGGAAGGTCGGCGCCCAGGAAATCGGTGTAAGCGTCGGGGTTGGCTGCCACGGCAGCTTGCCAGGCCTGCACGAAGGCGGCGAGCGTGGCCACCGACGAGGTGCGCATCAGTTGCAGTTTGGCCGGGGGGGCGGCCGCAACCGGGGGGGCACTAACCACAACAGCGGCTGGTAGCGGGGCTGAAGAAATTTCCGGCTCTATTTTTTTTCCTGACCCTGCCGCTGCGGCGCAAGCCGCGTCGTTGGTAGGGATGGAAATTTCTATTGGAATATTAACTGGAATATTACCGCCGGAATTTCCGGTTTGTGAAACGGGAATTTCCGGCGTGTGCAAGCCGGAAATTCCGGTTTGTGCCGCCGGAATCTCCGGTTTGTGCACGCCGGAATTTCCGGTTTGTGAAGCGTTCACAGGCCGGAATTTCCGGCGTGTATTTTCCTCTACTTCGGGGTAGGGATTGGTGGCAGCCTTGGCGGCGATGGCGGCGGGGTTCGGCGTCAGGGTGCGGTACTTGCCGCCCTGCACGTTCACCACTACTTTTCGTATCAAGCCTTCGGTTTCGAGTCGACCGACTGCCACGCTCACCGTGTCTTTGTTGAGGCCCAGGCGGGCGGCAAAGTGCGGGTCCGAGGCATCACAGCAACCAGTGGCCGCGTGCAGGCTCACGATTTCAGCCAGCACGACACGGTCAGATAATTTTAGGGGCAGGCGCAGCACGTCAGCCGACAGGGTAAGGGCGATTTCAGACGGGTGCATCTTGGCAGGGGCGGGAAGGGTGAAGCCGGCGCCGCCGTTATCGGCGTGCAGGAAGCGGTGGGCGGGGCTCATGCGGCGGCGGGAAAGGCCTGCGCTTTTTTCAGGCAGTTTTTGCAGGTAGGAGTAGGCAGGTAGTGGGCGTTGGCGCCGCCCGTGCCATCGGCGTGCACGGGCGCCTGCTGGCTCTCGTAGCGCACCTCGCCCGTGTCGGTATCGAGCGAGGCCCGGCAGAGCCAGTCGCCAGCGGGCCGTAGCTCTTTGCCTACTTGCGCCTCTTCGAGCAGCATGACGTGCACGGCGGCCGGGCCTTTCTCCCACACGGGCGGGCCTTGGTAGCGCGAGCGCACTACGCCGGGCTGCCAGCGGAACGGTAGCCGCGCCCGTAGCGCCGCCGTGGCGCGCTCGCTGGCCAGGCGCAGGCCTACCCCATCCTGGCGGGGCTCATTCACGCGGCCCCATTGGTGCCGGGCCGCGTCGTGTTTCGAATAAAAACCTTTTAAATTATCCATTATAGAGCACGGGTAAAGCAGTTGAAAGCGAGTAGGCGGCGCAGTTGCGCGGCTGAGGTTTCGTAGGGCTCGCCGAATACATCGGCGGCAGCGGTAGCGGCGGGGCGGGTGCACCGGGCCTGCCAGAGCTTGCAATTGGCGTAGCTGACGCGGTAGAGGCAAGCATCGTGGGTGCCGTAGTAATCGCCGGGCAGCGTGGCCCGGTCGTTGGCGGTGGGCGGGGCGAGCTTCTTAGCCACTGGCCACCACCTTCCCGAACATATCCAGTTGCTCAGCCGGCTCGCGCAATACCAGCCCTTCGGCCTGGCGCCGGGCTTCGAGTTGCCGCGCTCGCTCGGCATCTACCTGCGCCCAATGGGCCTGGCTTTGCGCCTGGCGCGTTTGCCGCTCGCGCACCAGCTCAGCTTGCTCGCGTGCTACAAGCCGGTCGAAGTAGATATTTTGACGCTGCCACCGGATTTCGTAGGCGAGCATGAGCAGCACCTGCGTTACAAAGTCGAGGCTGATAAACTTTTCAAAGGGCGAAGGGATGCTATTCCCGGCCTCGTCAAAATCGGGCAGGCCCTCGCCCTCCTGCATGGCCAGCTTGGCCAGTAGCCGGGGGCTGGCGTAGATGCCCAGCTCCACGAGGTCACGTACATCGCGCTCGAAAAACTCAGCCGGGGTATAAGCCCGCTCGCCGGGCTGGCGCTGGCTGGCGTAGGCGTGGTACTTGGCGCGGGCCGTGATGCTGTGCTCACGCTGCGCTAGCACTTCCTGGCGCCAAAGCAGGTCGTTTAGCTGCTTCTCACGGCCGCGCAGCTCGGCTACGTAGGGGCTGCCCTGCACACG
>JAKONR010000441.1 GCA_022701825.1 Hymenobacteraceae bacterium
ATTTCGCGGGTGCTGCCCAGCGTGCTGCGCTCGATGTCCTGCCCGCGCTCCACGCTCTTGTGGAAAGGCTCGTAGAAGCCCGCCAGCATGGTACCCCATTCTTCGTTGCCGTTGGCAATCTGGTCAAATTCGTCCTCGACCTTGGCCGTAAACTGAAAGTCCACGATGGCCGGGAAGTGCTCGACCAGAAAGTCGTTGACGACCAACGCCGTATCGGTCGGGAAAAGCTTGGCTTTATCGGCCCCATAGGTTTCGGTGCGCTGCTCGGTTTTCACCTCATTGCCCACCAGCGCCAGGGCGTAAAACTTGCGCTCCTTGCCCTCGCGCGAGTCTTTTTCGACGTAGCCACGCTTCTGCACGATGCTGATAGTGGGGGCGTAGGTGCTGGGGCGGCCGATGCCCATTTCCTCCAGTTTTTTCACCAGCGAGGCTTCGGTGTAGCGGGCCGGCGGGCTCGAAAAGCGCTCGGTGGCGGTCAGCGTTTGCAGCGGCAAATTCTGGCCTACGCTGAGCGGCGGCAGGCCGCGCGAAAACGAGCTTTCGCCGTCGGCGGGCTGGTCGTCGTCGTCCTTGCTTTCGGCGTAGGCTTTCAGGAAGCCCTCAAACGTAATGACCTCGCCCGTAGCCGAAAACGTGGTGCCCGGCTGGGTGCTGATGCCAATGACGGCCGTAGTGCGCTCGATGAGCGCATCGGCCATCTGCGAGCCCATCGCCCGCTTGCGGATGAGGTCGTAGAGGCGCTGCTCGGCCGCTTCGCCGCCCGCCTTCACGGCTTTGAAGTTGGTGGGCCGGATGGCTTCGTGGGCCTCCTGGGCGCTGGCCGACTTCGTTTTGAAGTGGCGCTCCAAGGCGTATTCGGCGCCGTAGGCGGCCTCGATGGCCTCGCGGGCACCCTTGCGGGCCTCCTCGCTCAGATTCACCGAGTCGGTTCGCATGTAGCTGATGTGGCCGGCTTCGTACAGCTTCTGGGCCACGGTCATGGTCTGGGCCACCGAAAAGCCAAGCTTGCGCGAAGCTTCCTGCTGCAAGGTCGAGGTAGTAAACGGCGCGGCGGGGCTGCGCTTGCCCGGTTTTTTATCGAGGCTATTAATACTGTAGGCGGCCCCGATGCAGCGCGTCAGGAAGGCTTCGGCCTCCTCGCGGGTTTTGTAGCGGGTCGGTAGCTCGGCCTCCAGGGTGGTGCCCTGGCCGGCGTCGAAGCGGGCCACCACGCGGTAGGCGCTGCTGGCGGTGTGCTTGTTGATTTCGCGCTCGCGGTCCACTACCAGGCGCACGGCCACGCTCTGCACGCGGCCTGCGCTCAGGCCGGCTTTCACCTTGCGCCACAATACCGGGCTCAGCTCGAAGCCTACCAAGCGGTCGAGCACACGGCGGGCCTGCTGGGCGTTCACCAGGTCGAGGTTAATCTGGCGCGGATTCTGGATGGCAGCCAAGATAGCGGGCTTGGTAATCTCGCGAAATACGATGCGCTTCGTCTTGTCGGCCTTGAGATTAAGCGTTTCGGAGAGGTGCCAGGAAATGGCCTCGCCCTCGCGGTCATCGTCACTCGCCAGCCACACCATTTCGGCTTCTTTGGCCAGTTTTTTGAGCTGCGCAATCAGCTCGCGCTTATCGGCATCGACCACGTAGGTGGGTTTGAAACCATTGGCCACGTCGACGGCATTATTATCCTTGGGCAGGTCGCGGACGTGCCCGTAGCTGGAGCGCACCACGTAGTCGGCCCCGAGGTAGCCCTCAATGGTTTTGGCTTTGGCGGGCGACTCGACGATAACTAAATTCTTGACCATGTAGGCGGTGGGATGAAGGCGGGTAGCAAGTTTGTGTCGGTGCGAAGAACGCAGGCCCCGGCCGAAAAGTTGAAAAGGGGGACAAAGATGCACGGCCGGCGGCTACCAATTTGAAATCGGCGGCACCCGGCCGGGCTCGGAAGCCGCGCCGTTGTTATACTTTTGCCCTTCCCCACCTGCCGGGTCGCTGTTATCCTGGCTTTCCTGTTGTCCTTATTATATGGCTACTGCCAAAAAAAATACTGCGCGTGCTGAAAGCAATGGCGCGGCCGACTTCGCCGTCGAGCCGGCCTCGAGCAACCCGGAGCGCCCCGACAGCGCCCGCAAGCGCGGCTCGCACCGCACCGAGGCCCCGCTGACGCAGGACACCGACTACGTGAACGAGCAACTCAACCGCGTGCTCTACGCGCTCGACGCCTTCAAAAAAGGCGACGTGAGCGTGCGCCTGACCAAGCAAAACGACGATATTTTCTCGGAAATCGCTGAAGCCTACAACTCGATGGTGGAGATGATAGGCGGGGTAGGCGGGGAGGTGTCGCGCATTTCGAAGGTGGCCGGCGTGGAGGGCAACCTCAAGGCCCGCGCCTCGGCCGACGGGGCGGCGGGTTTTTGGCGCGACATGCTCAACAACATCAATGGCCTGGTAGACAGCATCGCGGTGCCGGTACTGGAGGTGGGCAAAGTGCTGAAAAACATCAGCCGGGGCAACCTCGACGAGAGCTTCCAGATTCCGGTGTCGGGCGATTTCAAGCTGATGGCCGAAACCATCAACCGCACCATCGATAACCTCAACGTGTTTGCGGGCGAGGTAAGCCGGGTGGCGCAGGAAGTGGGCACCGAGGGCCGCCTGGGCGGGCAGGCCGTGGTGCCCAACGTAGGCGGCGTGTGGAAAGAGCTGACCGACAACGTGAACACGATGGCCTCGAACCTGACTTCTCAGGTGCGGGACATTGCCAACGTGGCCACCGCCGTGGCCCGCGGCGACCTCAGCCAAAAGGTGACGGTAGAGCTGAAAGGCGAACTCTTGCAGCTCAAGCAGAATCTCAACCAGATGGTGGACTCGCTCAATCTGTTTGCCGGCGAGGTAACGCGAGTAGCGCTCGACGTGGGCACCGAGGGCAAGCTCGGCGGCCAGGCCAGCGTACCCGGCGTGTCGGGCACCTGGAAAGACCTGACCGACAACGTGAACAACATGGCCGCCAACCTGACTTCTCAGGTGCGTGACATCGCCAACGTGGCCACCGCCGTGGCCCGCGGTGACCTGAGCCAGAAGATGACGGTGAACGTGAAGGGCGAGATTTTGGAGCTGAAGAACATTCTCAACCAGATGGTGGATTCGCTCAATATCTTCTCCGATGAAGTAACCCGCGTGGCCCGCGAAGTAGGCACCGAGGGCAAATTGGGCGGCCAGGCCGTGGTGCCCCGCGTGGCTGGCACCTGGAAAGAGCTGACCGACAACGTGAACACGATGGCCGCCTCGCTCACCAGCCAGGTGCGCGACATTGCCAACGTGGCGACTGCGGTAGCCCGCGGCGACCTGAGCCAGAAGATGACGGTGGATGTGCAGGGCGAGATTCTCGACCTCAAAAACATCCTCAACCAGATGGTGGACTCGCTCAACATCTTCGCCGGCGAGGTAACCCGCGTGGCGCGGGAGGTGGGCACCGAGGGCATCCTGGGCGGCCAGGCCAACGTGCCCCGCGTGAGCGGTACTTGGAAAGACTTGACCGACAACGTAAACACGATGGCCTCGAACCTGACCTCTCAGGTGC
>JAKONR010000106.1 GCA_022701825.1 Hymenobacteraceae bacterium
TGTTGCCCCCGATGCTCACCGTGCGGTTGTGCACCACCGTTTGCCAGAAGAAAGTGGCCGCCCGCGCCCAGCTCGTGTCGCCGCCCACCTCGGCGATGCGCTTGAAGCCGATAACCTTGGGAATCTGAGTATTGGCGTGCTGGCCGGTCAGCACGTCCTTGCCCGCCAGTAGCGGGTCGAGGGTTGTGCGCTGCGAAAAGCGCTGGGCCAGCTTCAGGTACTTGGGGTCGTGGGTGAGCTGGGCCACGTCGGCAAATACCTCCGTCAGGCCGCCGTGCTCGCTGCGCAGCATCTGCTGGATTTGCGCGTCGGTGAGGCCGGCGGAGAGGTCCACCATCCAGTCGGTGAGGCCGATGAGCACCTGCCGCGCCTGCGCGTTGCCGGCGTACACGTAGGCATCGCGCAGGCCGGCGTAGGTTTTGTGCAGGTTGTAGAGCGGTACCCATTTCTTGCCCAGCTCGAAGCCGCCCGCCTCCACGGTACCGGCTTTGAGCTGCGCCCACATCGCGCGCCCACCCGGAATGCCGCCCACGTAGCCGTTGCCATTCTGGCGCTGGCAGCGGGCCATTTGGTCTATCATGTAGGTGAGACGCTGCTGCACCTGGGCCTCGCCGGTGGCGGCGTACATCAGGGCCAGGGCCGAGAGGTAGTGCCCGCCTACGTGCCCGTCGAGGCCGGTGTTTTCCCAGTTGGGGTAGCGCTCGGCCTTGGTCGGCAGGCCCGCATCAAGTAGAAACGGGGCCAGCAGGCGGTCGGGGTCGAGCGCCATGATATAGGCCTTGTCGGTTTGCTGCGCGGCCAGAAACGGGCTGTCGAGCAGCTTCACGGCCGAGAGCGGAAACTCTTGCAGCGGCGCGGCGGGGCGCGATTGGGCCTGGGCGGCCAGCGGCAGCGCTAGGAGCGCAAGAAAGAAGGACGGGTGGGACTTGATAAGCATAAGTTTGGGTTTCTTGGCGAGGTGGGCCTTTTGGAGTGCGTTAGCCCTCATTCCCGACACCGTTTGATGTGCTGGTGGTGGTAGTGTCGGCCCTCATTACACCGCTTCATGCGGTAGCTGCTAGACTCGTTGCTGTAGTTAGGAAAAACGCAAAAACGAGTCATGCTGAACGCAGTGAAGCATCTCTATCGCTTCGTTGAACAGCTTGGAAGAAGCGGTAGAGATGCTTCACTGCGTTCAGCATGACGCTCGTTTACAAGGCTTTTAACAAGTCTAATTTTTCCCCAGCGTTTTCTTCCCACCGCTATTTTTTCGCTGCCAATGGCGTTCCAAGCGGTCGGCTTCTTTTGCCGTGAGCTGGATAATGGCCCCGTGCTTGGGCGACGTGAAGTTGGTAGTCTTCATCACGCCCTCGTTGAAGCGCCCCAGGTCTTGAAACGTAGTGAAATCCGTGGTCTGCACAAAGCCGAAGTTGTGCGGCTGAATGCTGAAGATGTCGTAGAGCACCACCCACTTGTTCTCGCCGATGCGCTTCCACACGTTGGGCGCCTCGCAGGCCCCCGGCGCGGCATCTACCCACATTGGGTTGTAGCGGTAGCCGCTGTGGATGCTGTCGGAAAGGGCCATTTTGATGCCACCGGGCTTTTCCTGCGCCACGTACATAAGGCAAAAGCGCCCGTCGGGCAGCTGGGTGATGTCGGCATCGAGCACCTGCACGGCCGGGTCGGGGTAGTCAAACAGCAGCTTCGGGGCCGAGGTGAGCCGGGTAAACGCCGCGTCGGTATAGGCGTAGTACAGCTTGGTTTGGCCGTTGCCCAGGCGCATGGTAAAGTAGAGCATCAGCTTGCCGGCCACCGCGTCGTAAATCGTTTGGGGCGCCCAGGCGCAGCCGACCTGCAACTCGGGAAACGCCTGGTCGAGGCGCAGCTCATGGTGCGTCCAGTGAATGAGGTCTGTGGATTTCAGCAGCACCAGCCCCCGGTTGTTGCCCCAGCCATAGGCCTTTTCGTCCCGCTCCCACTGGGTAGCGCGGTAGCCCTTCTGCCGGCCAAACAAATGCAAGTCAGTCATGGCCATGTAAAAAGCCCCGTCCGGCCCCCGGTAAATGTGCGGGTCGCGGATGCCCCGCTGCTCGGCAATCGTATCGCCAGCAATCACGGGCTGTCCATCATTAACGGCGGTGAAAGAATACCCGTCGCGGCTCGTAGCCATGAATAAGCTGTGCGTGGGGTCGGTGAAGTACACCATAAGGTAGGCGCCCATCTTCTTTTCCGCGGGCGGCTGCGGGCGGTGCTGCGCCTGCCCTACCCCGGCCGTGCCCAGGAGCAGCGCCGTTGCTATCAACCAAGTCAGGTACTTCATTTATTATGGGATGAGGAGAAAGGCCTAATCGCTAAGCAGCAGTTACTTCAATTTCACCGGCTGAATACCGGCGTGCGTCGGCTTCACCGGCTTAATGCTGCCATCAGCGTTAAACTCCAATTTATCGATGCACACCTCGCGGTGGAAGCCGGCGTCGCCGCCCATCTTAATGCCCTGCGGATAGGTAAAGCGGTGGTACACGAGGTACCATTCATCCTTGCCCGGAATCTGAATGACTGAGTTGTGGCCCGTGCCGTAGATGCCCTGGGCGGGGTCTTTCACGATAACCGAGTTGTTGGCCGGCACCGTAATCTTGCCCAGCGGCGTGTCGGAGGTGCCGTAGCGCACCTGGTAGTTGGGGCTGCGCGTGTCGTCCTCGCTCCACATGAAGTAGTACTTGCCGTTGCGGTAAAAGGCGTAGGCGCCCTCGCGGAACGTGTTGTCGGGCGTCATCACCTGCGTGGTGCCGGACTTGAGGCTGGTGAGGTCGTCATTGAGTTCAGCGCCGGCCATGTAGCCGTTGCCCCAGTAGAGGTACAATTTGCCGGTTTTGGGGTCGCGGAAGGCGGCGGGGTCGATTTGCTGGCCGCCCTTCACGCCCTCGGGCAGCTTGTCGAGCAGTGGCTGGCCCGAGTCTTTGAACGGGCCGGTGGGGCTGTCGGCCAGCGCCACGCCAATCTTCGCGCCCGCGCAGAAGTAGTAGGCATACTTGTAGCCGGTAGCCGTTTTTTGCTCGATGATGGTCGGCGCCCAGGCGTTTTTCTTCGACCAGCTCACATCCTTGGGCAGGTCCAGAATCACGCCCTCGTCCTTCCAGTGCACTAGGTCGGGCGACGAGAATGTCTTGAAATACGTGCCCGACCAGCCGTTGAACCCGTCGCTCGTGGGGTAGAGGTAAAACTTGCCCATCTTCTGCGAATACAGAATGTCGGGGTCGGCGTAGTAGCCGTTCAGCGCCGGGTTGTGGGTTTCGGTCACGCTCACCTGGTAGGTGCGCTTGGCCGCCCCCTGCCCTACCGTGTAGGTCACGGGCCCTTTGGCAAAATTCTGTGGACCGCTCGGCGACACCGGCAGCGCCGGGTTACTGATTTTTAAATCAAACGCCGTCAAGCTAGTGCCCGGCAAAGCCAAAAAGGCGACCTTACCGGCCGCACTGTCCACCACGGTATTCAGCTTGCGGATGGCGGGGTTTTGGGCGGTCAGCAGCACGTCGGACGGGGCCATCCAGCGCTGGGCCAAGCGCGCAGCCTCGGCGGCCGTGATGGGCATGACCGTGCCGTGGCGCGGGTGGAAATTCATGCGCACGTCCTGGTCTACCACCGTGAAGTTTTGCAGGTCGCGGGTGCGGGTAAACTGGTACTTGCCGCTGGTGTACATATCGTACATCAGGATGTAGTCGGGCGAGTTGTTGAGCTTGAACGTGCCCGCGCCCTCTACCGGGCTGGTAGTCTGCTGCACGTACTTATCGCCCAGCACGTAGCCCGACGTGAGCTTGTCCGACACCGCGACCTTGATGCCGTTGCCGTTGCCCTCGGTCTTGAAAAACAGGTAGTACTTGCCATCCTTAGCCACGATATCGCCATCGATGCACGAGCCGTTGGTGGGCGAGAAAAACAGCTGCTTAGGCTCGCCTTCGAGGTCGGTGAAATCCTTGTTGGCGTAGGCGTAGTAGATTTTATCGGGCTCCGAGCCGTATTGCAGCGAGAAGTACACCAGGTCCTTCTTAGCCACCGGGTCGTAGATGGTTTGCGGCGCCCACACGCGCTTGAGGTCGTCCTGCTTGGCGTAGCGCTTCTGGAAATTGATGGCGCTGTGCGTCCAGTTTACTAGGTCGGTCGATTTCAGCAGCACCATGCCTCGGTTGCTGCTCCACCCTTTGGCCGACACCATGTCGGTGGCCACCATGTAAAACGTCTTGCCATCGGCCCCGCGCAAAATGTGCGGGTCGCGCACCCCGCCCGTCTCGCTGATGGCAGCCGAGCTGATAATGGGCCGGTCGCCATTCAGGGCCGTGTAGTGATAGCCATCGGGGCTGAGGGCGAAGCGGATGGCTTCTTCCTTCTTGTCGTTGCCGGTGAAGTAGGCGAACAGGTAGGCGCTGTAGGGCGAAGCCTGGGTGGCGGTTTTAGCAACTTTAGCGGCTTTGGGCGACTGGGCGGCGGCGGGTGCGGCCAGCGCCAGGGCGCTCAGCAGCAGGGCGAGGGGGCGTTTCATCAAAAATGTTGTGGTCTATTGTTTTGTCATGCTGAGCGGAGCGCAGCGGAGTCGAAGCATCTCTACCGCTTCGTTGCCGGGTGTCATGCTGAGCGGAGCGCAGCGCAGTCGAAGCATCTCTGCCGCTTCATTACTAGCGTTAGAGGTTAGTTCACCGGTAGAGATGCTTCGACTCCGCTGCGCTCCGCTCAGCATGACAGACGTTTTTACTAATTTATCCTCATAGCTTTACCGTCGTTTTCTTCCCGGCGTAGCTCACTTCCTTGGCGG
>JAKONR010000467.1 GCA_022701825.1 Hymenobacteraceae bacterium
GCGAAAACACGATAACCCGCCGCACCTGCGGAAATTGCTTGAAAACGGTGCGTACAAACTGCTTGCCGAAGGAGCCGGTGCCGCCCGTGATGAGCAGCGACTTGCCGTTGAGGTCGAGGGCCATTGAGAAATTCTAAGGGGAAACCACAAAAATACAGTGTAGCGTAAGCTTTAGCTTGCGAGCGAGCACCGCGAGCAGCCGCGCCCGCCAACGTTCGCTTACGCACTGCTCGCGGCGCTCGCTCGCAAGCTAAAGCTTACGCTACACCCGACTCAGCGCCCGCAACAGCTCGGCCAGCCGCGCCGCCTGCCCCTGGCGCGAGTAGTGCGCGGGCGTCGTGTCGGTCAGGTCGAGGTTAGAATTGCGTTGCCATTGCTGCGCCAGCTGCGTCAGCGTGCTCAGCATGAAGGCGTAGTCGTCGTAAGGTAGCGCCTGGCCCGCGCCGGCTTCGCGCAGCACGTTGTCGGCATCGGAGCCAGCCGGGCCTACGCAGAGCACCGGCTTGCGGGCGGCGAGGTACTCGAATACCTTGCCCGGCAGAATGCCCCGGTTCAGGGCCACATCGGGAATGGCCATCAGCAACGCGCTGCTGGTCATGAGGTAAGCCACCGACTGCTGGTGCGGCACGAAGGGTAAAAACTCGGTCGCCTCACTTAGCCCGGCCGCCGTTACCTGTGCCCGCACGCCCGCATCGACCTGTCCCACGAAGCGCAGCCGCCACGGCACCTGCGGGTAGCGCTGCTGCGTTTCGGCAATGGCCTTTAATAAGTTATCAATGCGGTAGCGTGCCGAAATGGTGCCCGCGTGCGTAACGCGCAGGCAGTCGGCGGGCGGGGCCGAGGGCTGCTGAAAATCAGGCTCGTCGTAGCCATTGGGCAGCACCACGATTTTGCCTTTGGCGAGGTCGGGCAGCTTGCGCCGAAATAGGCGCTCGGTTTCGGGGCTGGTCACGAGCACGGCGTCGGCTTTGGTCAAAACCTGACGCTCGTAGTGGGCGTCGAGCCAGGCGGCGGGCGGCGTGCGGTGCAGGTCTTTGGTATAGTAAATATCCGTCCAGGGGTCGCGTAGGTCGGCGAGCCAGCGCAGGCCGTACTTCTTTTGAATCTCTAAGCCAATGAGTTGGGTAGAGTGCGGCGGCGACGACGTGAGCACAGCATCGAACTTTTCGCCGGCCGCCAGCAGCTTGTCCACCGCCGCCAGGGCGTAGCGGTTCCAGCCCCGGCGCGGGTCGGGCAAGAAGAAATTGCCCCGCACAAAGCGCATGGCCCGCTGCACGGCGCTGGGCTTGCCCTCGTTGGCAAAGCCACCGTGCGGCACTGCGCGGCCGGTCAGCTTCTGGTACGACTCGAAGGGCTCCAGCGTGGCCGTGCGGATGACGCGCACGCCGGGCGGCACCTCGCGCAGCAGGCTTTCGTCGCGCACGGGGTAGCTAGCCTGGTCGGGGTCCACGGTTATCACGGTGGGCTCCACGCCCAGCTCGGGCAGGTATTTGACCCATTTCAGGCAGCGCTGCACGCCGGCCCCACCCGAGGGCGGCCAGTAGTAGGTGATAACGAGCAGGCGGAGCGGGGCAGATTGGGGCACGTTGGAAGGCAGGTTTTTGTTGGCAAAGCTACATGCCCGCTACGGCTGCCCACGTTGTAACTTTGGCCTTTTCGCCCCTCGCTTATACTTCTATGACCAACGAGCAAGCCACCGAACTGTTGGCGTTGATGGCCGACCAGATAAAAGCTACCGACCGCCTAAGCGAAACGTTTGAAAAGCAGTTTACGCAGTTGAACGAAACCATGCTGAGTGGCTTTGTGCGTATGGAAGATAAGTTTGATGTACTCACCGGGCGCGTCGACCACCTCGCTGGGCGCGTCGACCACCTCACCGGTGAGGTGCAGGAATTGAAAACGGATGTTCGTGACATTAAGGTAGAAGCGCAGGTTACGAACCGTCGCTTGCAGACCACTTTTGAGCAGGCGGGCCACCTCACCGAAGTGGCTACCGACAAAGAAACCCGGCTGGTGAAGCTGGAAAATGAAGCGCCCAGCAATGCGGAGCTGCACCGCCGGGTGCTGGCGCTGGAAGAGCAATTCCGGCGCGCATCCTGAGTTAATTTCGTATGCTTCACTTGTTTACTTCTTTGGCCGAAACCACCTCCCATTTTCTGACGCTGCTGAGCCAGTATCTGGCTGGCTTTAAGCAAGCTGCACGGCTACTCATCGAGGCCCGGCAACTGGACCAGCCCACTGACGAGCTGGAAGCTAACCTGCGGCGCGACCTGCTGGCGTATAGCTGGTCGGTGCAGAGCCGGCCTTTCCTGCGGGTAGCGGCAGCCAGTGCCCCGCCGCAGCAGGCTCTGGAACTGCACCTGCGCCTGTCGGTGGTCGAGCTACTGGCGGCCTTGCGCCTCAACCGCATGGCCGAGCCGGTGCCGGCCCCGCAGCCCGATGCGCTGGCTCCCACGCCCCAGCAGCTACAGCGCTTGGCCGCCGCCGAGGCCCGTCTGTTTCACTGCTACGGGGCCATTCCACTCAACTAGCGCCCCAACCCTCTGCGATATAGAAGCAGCCCGCCCGCGTAGCGGGCGTATCCGTTAACTCCTTAAAAATCCGTTTTAATCTGCGGTTTATGTTCGATAATCTCTCCTCCAAGCTTGACAAAGCCTTCAAGACCCTCAAAGGGCAGGGCTCCATTTCCGAAATCAACGTGGCCGCCACCATAAAGGAAATCCGGCGGGCGCTCGTTGATGCCGACGTTAACTATAAGGTTGCCAAAGAGGTGACCGATAAGATTAAGGACGAGGCCATGGGCCGCGACGTGCTCACGACGGTGTCGCCGGGCCAGCTCATGGTCAAAATCGTGTACGATGAGCTGACCCTGCTCATGGGTGGCGAAAAGCAGGACATCGTTATCAAAGGCGACCCGGCCGTGGTGCTGCTCTCGGGCCTGCAAGGCTCGGGCAAAACGACCTTCGCCGGCAAGCTCGCCAGCTTCATTAAGAAGCAGAACCGCAACGTGTTGCTGGTAGCCTGCGACGTGTACCGCCCGGCCGCTATCGACCAGCTCAAGGTGCTGGGCGAACAAATCGGGGTAGAGGTGTACTCGGAGCCGGAGAACAAAAACCCGGTCGAAATTTCGCAGAATGCTATCGCCTTCGCTAAGAAAAATAACAAGAAGGTAGTCATCATCGACACCGCCGGCCGCCTGGCCGTGGACGAGCAGATGATGCGCGAAATTGAGGCCGTAAAACGCGCCATCAACCCCAGCGAAACGCTGTTTGTGGTGGACTCGATGACCGGGCAGGACGCCGTGAACACGGCCAAGACCTTCAACGACCGCCTCAACTTTGACGGTGTGGTGCTCACCAAGCTCGACGGCGACAGCCGCGGCGGCGCGGCCCTCTCGATTCGGGCCGTGGTGGAGAAGCCCATTAAGTTCATCTCGACGGGCGAGAAAATGGAGGCGCTCGACCTCTTCTACCCCGACCGCATGGCCCAGCGCATCTTGGGCATGGGCGACGTGATTTCGCTGGTAGAACGTGCGCAGCAGCAGTTCGACGAGGACGAGGCCAAGCGCATCAACGCCAAAATCCGCAAAAACCAGTTCGACTTCAACGACTTCCTAGGCCAGCTCGAGCAAATCAAGAAGATGGGCAACCTGAAAGACCTGGTGGGCATGATTCCCGGCGCGTCGAAGATGATGAAGGACGTGGAGATTGACGACGATGCCTTCAAGCCCGTGGAAAGCATCATCCGCTCGATGACCAAGCAGGAGCGCGCCCAGCCTGACATCATCAACGGCTCGCGCCGCCGCCGCCTCGCGGCGGGCTCGGGCACTGATATTCAACAGGTAAACGCGCTGATGAAGCAGTTCGAGGACATGCGCAAAATGATGCGGACCATGAACAAGATGAGCCAGACCAAAGGCGGCATGGCCCAGATGGCCAAGATGATGGGCGGCATGAAGGGCGGCGGAATGCCCGGCATGGGCCGCCGCTAGGCAGCTTTTTAGCTACTTCGCATGGAGCTTATCACCGACATTTCGCAGCTCGACCTGAGCAAATCATACACCTACGCCGATACGTTGAATTGGCATTTCAAGGAATACGCGGAGCTCATTAAGGGTAAGGTGATAGTGAAACCTACTCCTTTTACCAGGCATCAGCAATGCCTTGGCAACTTGGCTGGTGCGATAGGAATGTTCTGCAAGCGCAAATCCTGCCGGGCTTACATGGGGCCGTTGGACGTGCGCCTGGGCGAGGTGTTGGTTGCTAATTAGCAGGTTACTACGGTCGTGCAGCCCGATTTATTTGTGCTGCACGACCGTAGTAAAATGGATGAGCGCGGTTGTGTTGGGGCACCCGACTGGATTATTGAAGTCGTATCACCGGGCACAATTAGCTACGACACGAAAACCAAGTTTGACCTCTACGCCGAAAATGGAGTGGGGGAGTACTGGATATTGTATCCGGGCGAGCAAACTATATCGATATATGTGCTGCAAGATGGTAATTATCAGCCAAAAGGTGATTTCTACGAGCCCGGTCTGATACCTTGCTATACCCTGCCTGAACTGCAACTGGAATGGGCTGATGTCTTTGAAGGTGTAGGATAGTTGCTGATTTTCGAGTACACGAGAAACCCCAGCCGCTCACGTGGCTGGGGTTTCTCGTTTTATGGTGCTACGGGCCACAAGGCCCCTGCCTCGGCGTGCTGCCCTTGCAGCCAGTCGCGCAGGGCGGGCGGGGCCAGCACGGCCACCTCGGGGCCGTAGCTGAGGAGTTCCATGCGCAGGTCGTGGGTGTCGAAGACGGTGAGGGCGAGCACGATTTCAGTTGCGCTCTGCCGCACCAGCCGCTGGGAGGCGTGCAGCGGGTAGCTCAGCGCGTAACGCCCCTGCTCGGGCCGGAAGCGCAGCACTATCTCCTGGGGCACCGCCGCCGCCTCGGGCCGGATGATGCCGAAGGCGTGCGCGTAGTAGGTGGCCGCGTCGAAGCCGGGCGGCGGGATGAACGCTCGCTCCGACACCACGAGGCCGCTGATGCGGTCGAGGCCGAAGCAGGTGAGCTGCCCGCGCCGCCGGCCCACGGCCATCGCGCCCAGTACGTGCCAGCGCCCCCGAAACTCCTTGAGCAGCAGCGGCTCCACGGTGCGCTGCCCCGGCGCGTCGTCCCAAAACTTCTGGTACGTGAAATCGACCACGCGCCGGGCCTGCACCGCCCGCAGCAGCGGCCGCAGGTGCTCGAGGCCCAGCGGCTGCCGCGGGTCGGGCTGCACAAACGGGGCCAGCGCCGCCGGCAGCTGCGGCCAGCCGGGCGGCAGCTGCTCGGTTTCGGCGATGTAGTAGCCCTGCCCCCGGCGGCTCTTGATGCTGATGCCGAACAGGTCGACCACCTCGCGCACGTCGCGCTGAAACGTGCGCAGCTCGTAGCCGCCGCCGTAGTCGCCCAGGCTGGGGTGCTCGAGCAGGTAGCGCCGCAGCTCGGCAAACGGCAAGGCCCGCCCCCGCACCGCTTGCAGCCGCTGCACCAAGTGAAACTGGCGAAGGAGGTGAAGGTGGGCGGGCATTGGGTTGGTTTATTTGTTTAAAGCTTGGTCAAGACCATCTAATCCAGCTTCCAATATCATCTCTGCGAATTGTTTGCCATTTAGTAAGCGTACATCATTTTCCTTAGAATATGCAATGCTTTTAACTGAATAGCTATCGGCTGTAGAAATAACCCAGCATTGTTTTGAGTATTCGTCTGTGGTGGTATCGCGACTATCTCGGTAAGCAGTAACTTGTTCGGAAGCCCAGCTAGAAGTTTCACCTTGATGCAGCTTAGCCTGAACATAAATTATTGTTTTTATTGGTTCAAAGGTTGCAACTACGTCAGCATCACCTTCCTTATCGTTAGCGTTCTTTGATGGAATATAAACATCAGTGGCACCCACTCTATGAAAATACCATTTAATTAAGCGTTCTAATTTATCCGGGTTCAAGGTGCTTTGTAATATACTTAAAACAGTTGGAATAGCTTGCTCGGTAATTTGAGTATGTAAGTTGAGAGGCTTATTACTCTCAAAAGCTTGCAAGGCATTGTCTACACTTGCTCGCAGGTCTCCAATCCAAGCATTCGTAGTCCTGATTTTCATGCGTGCAGTAAGTGCGCTATCGGCGTACTTATCTCGCGAAATTCCTGATTTTACTTCTTCTACACGCCAGAAAAAGCCTAAATCAATGGATTCTGGTTCACCCTGCTTATAGAGTAGTCCATCATTGCCTATACTAAGCGCTTTACCGTTTCCGTCGATTAAGCCAGTTATCTCAGCTTCTGCAATAGCTTGTGCCCTTTCACCAATTATTCTATAAACCGAAAAATTTCCCCAGCCAGGTACCACTATTAAGTCGCCGGTTTTCATTTCATGAATAAAACGCCAGAGGCTATGACGAACACGTGGACGCACCTGCCAATGGACATCGCAAGCGTTATCGATTACACTCCAGCCTTTTGCGAGCACAGTATCCACAAAGTCGATTTTCGAAAAATCACGAAATCCTATTGTAAGCTGATTGTACTTAAGTAACGGATAAGATACTTCTGCGTGGTGAGAAATTCTATGAAGCCAAATGTTGCTCATCTTTTTTTGAAGTTTCTGGTTAGAACTGCTTGCAAGGTAGTGAATAGCATTATTAATAAAAATATTTGATATATGATTTTATTTTACCCATACCCCAGCAGCAGCCAAAGCTGCACGGCAACTGGCGGCAGCACCGCCTCGCCGCCGTGCCAGAAGGTGATTTCCACGTCGGAGCCGAGGGTAGCTTGTAGGGTTTCCACGAGTTCGGAGAGCTCGTCCATTTCCAGCTCGGCGGCGGGGTGGCTGGCCAGGGCGAGTAGCGCCACTACGGGCGGCCCGGCGGGCGGCGGGCCGAGGTGCGCCCGCTGGCAGGCCGCCACGGCGGCGGGCACCAGGCGGGTGGCCCGGCCGGGGCCCGCGTCGGTGGCGCAGCCGAGGCCGAAGCTGCGCGCCCGCCGCAGGGTAGCGCGGATGTCTTCGAGGTCGAGGGCCAGGTCGGCGGGGCGGCGGTAAGCTACCTGGCCCAGCGCCGCCGCGAGCGCCGCCATGGCCAGCGGCCGGGCCGCCGCGTAGGCGGCCGTGTGGGGCGGAAACGTGTAGTCTTCCCACTCGTGGAGCAGGACATCGGCTATGAGGGGCGCGGAAAAAGCAGGGGTACGCATCGCAAAGCGGGGGAAGTGGGCCAAAGGTGGCAACCCACCGCGCCAAACCGTGTCGCTTTGGCGCGGGCGCTTTATTATTTTGTGAACTGTCGTGCCGGGTGTCTTGCACCTATCCTGTGCAGCCTGGTTTCCGTACCTTGTTGCCATGACGCCGACCGCTCCCGTTATCACCGATTTTGCGCAGCTCGACCTGAGCCAGCGCTACACTTACGCCGATTATCTGAGTTGGAAATTCACCGACCTGGTGGAGCTGATACGCGGCCGGGTGCTGCGCAAAATGGCCGGCCCCGCCCGGGCACACCAGCGCTGCTCCATGAACTTTAGCCGGTTAATAGACAGTTATTTGCTAGGTAAAGCCTGCCAGGTGTTTGCCGCGCCCTTCGATGTGCGCCTGCTGCGCAGCACGGGTAATAGCGACGACCAGGTACGCACCGTGGTGCAGCCCGACCTATGCGTTATTTGCGAACCGGCCAAGCTCGATGAGCGCGGCTGCCTGGGTGCCCCCAACTGGATTATCGAAATCGTGTCGCGCGGCACGGTAATTCACGACACCCGCACCAAGTTTGACCTCTACGCCGAAAACGGCGTAGCCGAATACTGGATAGTGTACCCCGGCGAGCAAAGTATTACGGTATTTACGCTGCAAGGCGGCGAGTATCAGGCCGTAGGCGAGTACTACGAGCCGGGCCTGGTGCCCTCCCACACCCTGCCCGAATTGCAACTGGAATGGGCCGCCGTGTTTGTCGGCGTGTAGCCACGCAACCGCCCAGCGCCCGCCCGCCCGTTACTTTGCAGGCGTGCCCCACGCAACCAGGCCAGCGCCCAACCAGCGCCAAGCGCCACAGCCAGCCCGGCGCAGCCGGGCGTATCTGCGAAATCCGTTTAATCCGTTTGAATCTGCGGTCATGAAATTATTTAAATCTGCCGACCTTATCCGCAAAAGCAAGTACATCAGCCGCGATTTGAGCTGGCTGCGCTTCAACTACCGGGTGCTCGACCAGGCCAAGGACA
>JAKONR010000482.1 GCA_022701825.1 Hymenobacteraceae bacterium
AACATCCGTCTTCTCGAAGTCGAGTGCCTGGAGGGCGATTGCATTCTATTCGTAGAGGAAAATTTGAAGGAAGTACTGGGCATTATCTACTTCCCGCAAAAGAGTGAAGCGGAATGAGCTTCATTAAACGCTCTTTTAAGTAAACGCTCAGCAATTGGCCGGCAACAGATGACAGTGAACCACTACCGGGCTGGGGCGAGTTTTAGAAACTCGTTTACGATTCCTCGTTCACGAAATGGCTCAAAAGGACGGGTTACATAAACTCCCCTACCCTCCAAAAAAGGACCGTGTGTGTTGCAGAAGTAGGTGAGTAGCCAATGGTATCTTGGGTGTATGCAAGGCCACAAGCAGTTCCCCGACCGCGTCGTGCTGCGCTTTCGCTTGTCGGAGCGCGTGCCCCGCCACAATCTCTACCGCCAGCTGGCCGAGCTCCTGGACTGGTCGTTCCTCTACGAGCAGACGCGGGACCTTTACAGCCACACGGGCCAGCCCTCACTCGACCCCGTCGTCTTCTTTAAGCTCGTGCTGGTGGGCCGCCTGGAAAACCTGGTCAGTGACCGGCGCCTCGTCGAGCACTGCGCCTTGCGGCTGGATATTCTCTACTTCTTAGGCTACGACGTCGACGAGGACCTACCCTGGCACTCGACCATCAGCCGCACGCGCCAGCTCTACCCCGCCGCCGTGTTCGAGCACCTCTTTGATCAGGTGTTCGCCCAGTGCCTCGCCGCCGGGCTCGTGGTGGGTGAAGCACACGCGATCGATTCGGCGCCCGTCAAAGCCAATGCCTCGCTCGACAGCCTGCGCCCCAAGCAGCTACTGCCTGCGCTGCAGGTCGTAGACGACACCCAGGCGCCGGCCCCGGTACCCGCGGCGGCGCCCACGCTCGCGCACGAGTTGCGGCGCGTGGCCACGCGCCAAGCTAAGCAGCAACGGGGTGGGGGCGGCTTAGGCGCCCACCATGCCAAAGCCCAGTTGCTCAGCAATAAGACCCATACTAGTCTGAGTGACCCCGAGGCGCGCATCTCGGTCAAACCAGGCAAAGCGCGGGCGCTAAATTATCTCTGCAGCCTGGCCGTGGACACGGCCACGGGCCTGATTAGTCACGTCCAGGCTGATTTAGCCGATAGTCGCGACAGCGTCCACCTGCCCCGCCTAGTCGCGCAGCTGCAGACGCGCTTGACGAAGCAGCACGTCCCGCTGTGCGAAGTGCTGGCCGATACGGGCTACTCGAATGGCTTCAATTACGCCTTTCTCGAGCAACGGGGCATCACCCCCTGGATTCCGGTTTTCGGCAAGTACAAGCCCGTCGTAGAGGGCTTTACCTACGAACCAGACCAGAATGCCTACCGCTGCCCGGCGGGCAAGCTGCTGCCCTTTCGTAACTACTGCACGAGTCAGGATGGTGGCTGGCTCAAGAACTACCGGGCCGAGTACCGCGACTGCCAGGCCTGCTCCCGGAAGCCCAGTTGCGTGCCCTCGGCCACCCAGAAAAAGCTGGTGCGCTCGCCCTATGATGCGGCTTACGTGCGGGCTTGGCAGCGGCAGCAGAGTCGGGCGGGGCAGCGCCGGCGGCGTGTGCGCCAGGGCACGGTGGAACCCGTCTTTGGCAACCTGCTCCACCACTATGGGCTGCGCCGGGTCAACACCAAAGGGCAAGCAGCGGCACATAAGGCCATGTTGCTCAGTGCGGTGGCGTACAATCTCAAAAAGCTCCTCCGCCACCAGCCAAAGCGCACGGTGAGCGTAGCCTTGGCTGCCCAACTAGGCCCGCATCAGCTGGTGCAGGGATCCTTTTTCGGGCTATTCGAGAGCTGGCTAGCTCCGTAAAACCTACGCGGGTAGCTCGACGCCAAGAAGGAGGGAGTTCTGCAACAGACACGACCGTTTTTTGGAGGAATCTAAAGCGCTTCACATATCTGGACTTTTATTTGGCTTGCCGCAAAGGCCCTGAATCTATTAGTGCTGCTGTCTGACAACGAGTTGGTACCGGCTCTGGCAAACTGGAGTACCGCTCATTTGGCCCCGGCCCCTGGCCCCAACGGCCAGCTCGCGCTACGCTTGGTTTCGCCTGTCTGCGCGCCGCTCCCGCCCGCATGGGCCGCCTGCTGGAGCGGCCAAATCCAACCGAACCCACGCTCACGCAATGGCTAAGCTAAAGCAGTTACTCCACCTGCTACCCCCAACAACTTGAGCGCCGCTTGGAATTTATCTGCCGCCGAAGTGCTGGCCCTGGCCTACGCCTCGCCTCAAGCCGACTGACTGCAGATGTCTTGCGTGACGGTATGCACCTGCACTGCGACGAGGATTTTGCCCTAGCTATGCTCGACCAGCGGCTGCCCGTCGCCGACACCAACGACTTCCGGTATAGCCGACTATCCGGCTGGCTATGCTTATGCTTCACTACTATCAGCGGCTACGCTCACCCACTGGGTGCTCGAACACCTAACCGAGGAACCCCGCCCGGGCTGGCCGGCACCGCACGCGCTACTAGCTCTCTCCGACTTGACGCCACTCAGGGACTGACCACCCAAACTGGTGCGCCCGGTACGGGAATTTCTGCTCGACCGCCTGGAGCAGGCCCCGTCCCCAGAGCAGGAGTGGCTACCTGCGCCCCCGAAATTCTACGCCATTTACATATTGCCAGCCTCGCCGAGCCAGCCGTACCCGCCGGCTGACGCTCCTGGCTAGTTGCTGCTCATTGCTTTGCCTGCTGAGCGCCCCCTGCATTTGCCCGACTCAGCTCAGGCGCGGAGTGCTTCGACCACCTTTAATTGCTACCCCGGCGGTTACCTCCAGTTGCCGGCCCTGAATAGCGGCGGCTATCAGGTCGGGAAACCGCTTGGGGGTACAGGCAAAGCATGGGATACCCAGGGCCGCCATGCGGCCGGCGGCCCTCCGGTCGAAGTCGGGGGCGCCGTCGTCGCTCAGAGCCAGCAGCACCGCTACCGTCACGCCTGCTGCTTTGAGGGCGGCCGCCCGCTTCAGCATTTCGTCTTCGCCCGCGCCCTCGTACAAGTCACTGATAAGGACCAGAATGGTATCGACGGGGCGGGTGATGAGCTGCTCGCAGTAGCGCAGGGCCAGTGGCGTGTCGTTGCCACCACCCAGCTGCACGCCAAACAGCAGGTCCACAGGGTCTTGCAGGTTTGCGGTGAGGTCGACCACGGCCGTGTCGTAGACCACCATGTGAGTTTTGATGGCCTTGAGCGAGGCGAGCACGGCCCCAAAAATGCCCGCGTACACCACCGAAGTTGCCATCGAGCCGCTCTGGTCCAGGCAGAGCACAATTTCCTTGAGCGCCTGCCCCCGCCGGCCCAGCCCCACCAGCCGCTCGGGAATGATGCTGCGGTAAGCCGGCTGGTAATGCTTGAGATTGGCCTTGATGGTAGCTCCCCAGTCAATTTCGCGGTAGCGCGGGCGCGGGTTGCGCACGGCCCGCGAGAGGGCCCCGGTCACGGCCTGGCGCAGCGCGTTGCTGAGGCGGCGCTCTACCTCGCGCACCACGCTGGCCACCACCTGGCGGGCGGTGTCTTTGGCCTGCTGCGGCATCACCCGGCTCAGCGAGAGTAGCGTACCTACCAGCTGCACATCGGGCTGCACTGTGCGTAATATCTCGGGCTCCAGCAGCAGGCGGTCGAGGCCCAGGCGGGTCATGGCATCCTGCTGCATCACGGCCACCACGTCGGTAGGGAAGTAGGTGCGGATGTCGCCCAGCCAGCGGCTCACACGCGGGACCGTCGAGCCCAGGCCGGTTTTGGGGCCGCGCCGGGCGTCGGGCTCATCGGTGCCGGCCGGGGCGCCCGGCTGGCCTTTGCCCAGCTGGCCACTGCCCGGCCGCTCGGCCGAGCCCCCGTAGAGGGCGGCCAGCACGTCATCCATTTTTTCGTAGCTACCGGGCATGGTGGCGGCGTGCTGGTCGTCGGCATCGCGGCCCAGCACCAGCTTCCAGCGCGACAGGATGGGAGGAGTGGAGGAGGTCATGTAGCTGGTTTTTTCTTCTAATTTCTTCGGCCTTGCGAGGCAATAGTAGTGATGCTGAGAGGCTACTCGGGTGGGGTGCCCAGCAGGTCCCACAGGCCGGGTAGGGCCTGCATACCGCGCGACCAGTCGATGGCATCGGCTGCGGCGGGGGCAGCTTCCACCGGGGATGGGGGCAGGACTACGATGCGAGCCCGGTCGAAAAGCTGGCGGCGCTCGGTGCCCGCAAACTCAGTGAACGTGCGGCGCAGCAGCGGCACTACGGCGCAAAATATGTCCTCACTTAAGCCGTCGAGCCAGTGGTGGAGCAGGTCAAACAGCTCGCGGTGGTGAATGAGCAGCAGGCCGCTGCCGCGCAAAAAGCCCTCTAGCCAGGCGGCGGCGTACTCGGCGGGCTGGGCCGCGCCGAGTGCCAGCCCCAGAGCACTGGCGGCATCGGCGGGGGCGAGCTGGCGGGCATCGAACAGCAGGCGGGTGGCGGCCCCGGCCAGCAGGCCGCTGGTGGCCGCGCTTTGCTGCACCTGGGTAAGGGCCGCGTACCAGTCAGTTTCGTGAGCGGCATCCTGTAGCAGGCGCACGGCTTGGTGGGCGGCCTCCAGCTGGTCGAGCAGGGGCTTAGCGGCCTCATAGCTAAGGCTGGCGCAGGCAGCGGGCAGGCCGATGCACAGGCGCGGCACCAATTGGCTGAGTACCTGCGCCACCTGCGTGGCATTGGTGCGGCGCACGTTGCCGTAGCGCAGCACCTGCACCAGCGGGGGCAGGGCGGCCAGCAAGTGCGTCACGTCGTAGGTGTCGGCCCCCACTTTTTCAAGCTGCGCGACCAGCAGCGCAACGGCCGGGGCCAGGTCGGCGCGCAGCACCTGGTCGAGCAGCTCGCTGAGGTCGGCCAAGCTGGCCGAATGCAACGCGCGCGCGGCGGCGTGGTGGGTGGCGGCCTCGGCCACGGTGTTGCCCCAGCGGCCGGCCTCAATCACCGCCAGCGCTAGTTCGGGCTGCCAGCGCAGCAGCCAGTCTTCATGAAAGGTTCCTTGCGAGTTGACCCGCGACTGCGCCGGCTGCGCCCAGCGGATGTCGAGCAGCAGCAGCCGGTGCAGGAAGTGGCTACGCTGCAAGTGCAGGACTTGCCGCAGGTCGAGCGCCAGGGGCTTAGCCTCGGCCTCGGGCTTGAGGCGCAGGCTTTTCTGCTGCCGGGCCAGGTCTTGCTGAAAGGGCGTGGTAGGCACGTCGGGGGGCACCGCGCCCAGCTTATAGCCTATTACCAGTTCCTCGTGCACCAGGTGTAAAGGCTCGTCGTAGCCACCACCTAGTATGGCCACGGCAGCCTCGCGCAGCTCGGCAATGCCGGGCAGGGCCATGCCGCGCATGGCCGCCAGCGTGTGGGCCAGCCGCACACCCTCGATGGCGTGGGCCACCGAGCCGGGCAGGTCCTGGCCCCGCAGCAGGCGGGCGGCCCGCACCATCCACTGGGTCAGCACCTGGTCGCGGGGCTCGGTAAACAGCAGCTCGTACCAGGCGGGCGACACGATACCCGCCCCGTAGCCCGAGCTCGTAGCCAGCCGCTCATGCGTCCACGGAATCCAGGTGCTCTGGGTGGCTTCCTTTTTTAGGGGCTTGAGCAGGGCGGCATCGGGGGCGGCCGGCCACTCGGGGCGCAGCACCGGCGTGTGCCAGGCCCCGCACACCACCGCCACGCGCTGGTAGCCCTGGGTTAGGCTGGCGCGCAGGGTTTGGCGCATATAGGCTTCGCGCAGCAGAGTTTCCTCGGTTTCAGGCTGGCTTAGGCCCTCGCGCAACATCGTCATCAGCTCCAGCACGGCCGCGAAGGTGCCGGTGTGGCAGGGGGTGTGCTCCAGGTGCGTTTCCCACCACTGCTCGGGGTCGGTGTAGCCCGCCAGCCCGGCCAGGTAGGCCACGGGGTCGGTCACCGGGTCGGCTGCTGCTACCTCGGGGGCTTTGTTGCTGCCTCCGGCTTCGCCGGCCTGGTCGCCCGCTGGTGGGCCACCGCCGCTCAGTCCCATCTGCTGTTCCAGCTCCTTTACAGCCCGCAGCATGTGATCAAGCTCGGTGTCGCCGATGGGTTCGGCGGCCGGCGCGGCCGGGGCAGCGGCCGGGTGCAGAATGTCGTGCAGGTCGGGCTGCCCAACTACTACGCCCAGCCCAAAGCGCAAGCTCATGGGCAGGTCGAAGCAGCGCACATGGGTGCCGTGGCGCTTGGCCCAGTGCAGGGCCTGCCACTCAGGCGAAAACTCCGCGAAAGGCAGAAATGTGGCCTGCGCTTGCTGCCGAGGGCTGTACACGAGCAAGGCTACCGGCGGCACCATCTCGGGATGGGTGGCCAGCGCCAGGGCATCCTCGGCATCAGCCGGGCACTCCAGCAGCAGCAGGTCGGGCTGGTAGTCGTCGAGGGCGGCCAGCAGGCTGGCCGCGCTGCCGGGCCCGTGGTGGCGAATGCCAAAAAGGAGCAGGTCGGTGGGCATAGAAAATTAACTGTCCCGGGTAAGGTCTAGCTGGTCTTGTATCGGCATGTCAATCAGCTGTTGAAGACCGAGCGTTCTAGCATTGCTTGAGGGACTCCGAAGGTAGGGCAGAGCGGTTCTCAGGCCGTGAGTTCGGCCAGGCTGGCTACCAGGCGCTGCTGGTTTTGCACGCCAGCCAGTATGCCCGCCAGTGGTTTGCTGGCTACTGGAAAATCAGCTAGCAGCTCGGACAGGGCGTCGGCGTAGGCGGGCAGCAGCTCGTCTGGCAGCACGGGATACTTGCCCAGCAGGGGAATCAGACTGTTGAAGGCCTTCCATTGCACCGTGCTTATCCCGGCTGGCAAGTCTGGTAAGCTGGGCAGCAGCTCGTGGCGCAGATAGGACAAGAGCGCGGCGGCGGGGCCAGCGGGCCAGGGGTGAGGCAGGGTAGCCAGCACCACTGGCAGCAGGTAGGCCGGTCGGGTTTCGGGTGGGGTAGCCAGCAGCACCTCGCGCTCAGCGGGCGGCAGCAGGCCAAGCAGGAGCTGGGATTGGCTCAGCTCATCGGGCAGCGCCCCGGCCCCGGTGCCGCGCAGCACTAGCTGCTCGACTACCTCGCGGTCGGGAAAGGCCCTGGCCGCCTCGGCCCAGGCGGCTCGCAGCAGGCGGCTCCGGTTGTGAGTGGTGGTCAGGTCGAGCACCTCGCTAATACCCAGGCCAAAATGCTCGGCCCAGCGGCGCAGCGGCAGCATGGCCAGCACCTGCCACAGCATCGCCCCCAATTTACCGCCCTGCTCGCGCGTGCCGTGCGTAGGCTGCTTCACGCCAACGGCTCGCCAATCAAGCCCCCAGGCCTTAGGAAAAGCAATTTCCAGCCGAGGCGACTTACGGGCCGGGCGCTTCACCGTCAGCAGTGGCGCAGCTAGCTCCCAGGCTTTTGCCTGCTGGTCGAGCCGGCGTACCTGTTTCAGGCGCGGGTCCTCGTAGGGCGGGGGCGAGCCGGTGGGCGGGGCCTTCAGGTAGTTGCCCCAGTGTGGATGCTGACCATAGACCCAGGCCCCAAGCTCACCCACCAGCCCGGGGGGGGCTGGTTTGGTACCGCTGAAGCAAGACAAGCAGCCAGGGCGGCAAGCGTAAGCCGCGAGCATCGAGGCCGCGCAGGTACCCGGGCAGCAGTTGGCGATAGGGCCAGGCCGTCAGCGCCTCATGTAGCAGCGCCGCCACGGCTGGGGGCACCAGCGGCCGGGCTTCGGCAGGCAGCAGGGCAGGCACCACCGGGCGAACGGGCCCAAGCGACTCAAAGCTAAGCTTCTGGAGCAGGGCCGTGGTGCCGGCCGCCAGCAGCAGCCGCTGGGCGGGGGTAGCAGCGGGCGGCAGGCCGGGCAGCTCCGGCAGGGGCAGGGCGTCGAGGCCCACTGTGGCAGCTTGCACCAGCGTGAGCCAGGGCTCGGCTCGGCCATCGCCGGTGGGCGAGGTGGCCCCACGGGCGGGCAGGTCGGAGGGCGTGGGGTGGCTGCCGGGCCAGCTGCGCAGCAGGCGCAATTGCTGGCCGTCCCACTCACCGAACACGGTGCAGGGCTGCCCGGCGCTATTGCCCAGCAGCTGGTACCATTGCTGGTCAAACTCGTCGTCGGGCTTGAGCAGGTCGCGGCGGGTTGATAGCAGTGGCACAGTTAGATTTTCGGCCGGGTGGTGCAGGGTCCGGCGGTTGAGGGCAGTGAGGGCGGGCAGCACGCCGGTAAGCGTAACGGGGTATTGCCGCAGCCAGGGCGTGCAACCCACGGCCGCCGCGTAGCCGGCCAGTAGCTGCCCAATGCTTTGGCCCATCGGGGCCGCCGCCGGGGGCACTACCGCACCCAGGGTAAGCTGAGCGGGAGTGGCGCGCAGCTGGTAGCGGCCGGGGTAGTACGCTAAGCCCCCGGCCTGGTAGCTAGCCAGGGGCAGCGCCGGGGGCAGGTCGCCGTAGCCGTGCGCGTAGTCGTAGAGCATGGCGTAGCGGCCGTTGGTGGCTCCGTAGAGCCAGGTGCGGCGGTTGCTCGACAGCACCTGGTACTGCTCGCCTTCTCGCTCGGCCACCCAGCCCAGCACCTGCCACTGGTCCTCGACGAGTGCGGCCGCGGCGAGCAGGTCGTCGCGGCGCAGCGTGGCCCCGGCTTGCTGCAACACCTCGTGGCGCAGGTCGGCGGGCAGGTGGGGCAGGTTCTGGCAGGCGCGCAGCACCAAATACAGCTCGCCCAGGCCAGCCAGCAACTGCTCGGGCTGGGCGGCCAGGTCGGGCAGCCGGCGCAGAGCCGGCACCAGCCCGGATAGTTGGTTGTCGATGAGGCGCTTGGTAGGAGCTTCCCAAAACTCGGCCTTGGCCAGTGGCAGGCGGGCCAACCCCTGGCGCACCACATCTTCGAGCACGGCGGCCAGCTCGTGGGCCCCGGCCACCATGCGCTGCTGGCGCTTGGTATCTACACCCTTGGCCAGGCGGGCGGCGGCGGCCGCCTGCTCGGCGGCGGCCTCGGCCGAGTCGCGGGGTTGGCTTTGGCGGGCGTCGCGGTCGGCGTGCTGCTGGCGGGCCTTGCGCCAGGCCGCTAGCTTGTCGGGGGCGGGGGCAATGAATAACTCGGGCTGCCGGGCATACAGCAGCAGCAGGCCAGCGGCGTGCTTGCAGGGCGCGTCGGGGCGGGGGCAGCTGCACTTGCTGGCGGCTTCCAGCAGCCCGGCCGCTACCTGGTATGCCTCGCTGCCGCTGCCCTGGCACTCGTCCCACACGCTCACCGCGTCGGCCCCCAGGCTGGCCCATTGCCCGAGGTCGGCCGCCAGCTTTTTGCCCCGCTGATGCGAGTTGTGGTCGGTGACGAGGGCCAGGGCCTGTGCTTCGGTGAACTGCAAAGTCATACGGGAGAATGCAATTGGATTAGCGGAAAAGCCGCGCCGGTACCGCGTTTGGGTCGCCAGGCTAGGGAGCGCAGGGCGGCCGGGGCCCTGGTGACTTCGCTACCTCTGAAACGACGGCGAAACCACTTGACGAAAGTAGAACAGACAACCCAATAAAGCTGCCATTAGCTAAATATTTTAGTTAGTAATCAAATTGTCTTACCCAAAAAAATAATGATTGATAAAGTTAGATAACTTACTAAAATATAGTATATTATATATAAATAAGCGGCGGTTTATTTTCAAATTCGGCTAGCGCTAGGTCAAGCAGGTGCATAAGAAGACGCGGACGCTCTGCAAGCTTGCAACAAGTCGTAGCGGGCAGCCAGCCCTCGCAGCAGGTGCTTGAGTGAGTGGGCCGCCGGCCGCACGGGAACTACCGCGCCGAGAACCACCTGCACTTCCGGATAGAGCTCAGCATCGAGGCCACGGCTGTGCAAGCGGTCTAGCAGGCCCGGCAGCCCACTGCACTCCCGGGCGTTGGTACTGGTGCGGGGGTGGGCGCGGGCGGCAGCCAGCACGGACAGCAGCGCAGGCTCGGCGAGCGGCACCGACCAGTTGATGAGCAGCTGCGTCCATTCGGGCTCGGCGGGCGCGGCCAGGTCGGTGGGCAGCTGGGCCGTAGCCCAGGCAATGCGCTCGGCTAGCGGCAAGTGGTGCTGCATGCCAGCGTGCAGCTCTAGGTCGGCAGGGCGGGGCGACACGGCTAGTAGCGCCCGCACAAACTCGGGCTCGGGCCGGGTTTCGGGTGGCAAGGGAGGTAGTGGCTGGGCCAGCCCGAGGTCAGAAGACGAACTGGCGCGCTGCACCAGGGCGAGGTTGGCCGCCGTGAGCAGCAGCTGCTTTTCAGGGGCGTCGGCCTCAGCGCCCAGGTTGGGCGTGAGGCCCGGCAGGGGCGCAAAGGGCTAGCGGCGGGTGCCAGCCAGCGTGGTAGGCAGCAGCGCGGCCCAGGAATTGACAAGGGTAGTAGACATAGCGGCGAGCAATAGTCAGGCGATAGCGGGGGAAGCCGGGGTGAGTAGACAAGCTTGCAACAGGTCGTAGCGTATAACCAGGCTTTGCAGCAGCAGCTCCAGCGCCGGGCCGGTACGCGGGTGCAGGGGCCGAATGGCACCCAAGGCAGCCTGCACTTTTGGGTAGCTGCTGGCGGGAGCGCGCTCGGCCAGATAGTACAGCAGGTTAGGTAGCTCAGCGCACTGCCTGGCATTGGCCGGCGTGCGAGGTGCCGCGAGGGCGGCGGCTAGCGGGGGCAGTAGCAGGCGCAGCCCCGCGGGCTCAGTCAGTAGCACGGTTTGGCGCAGGTGCTGGGCCCAGTCGGGCACGGCTGGGGCGGCCAGGTCGGTAGGCAGGGCAGCAGCTAGCCAGGCCAGCTGCTCGGCCAAGGGCAAGTGAGGCAGTAGGTATAGTCGCGTGGGCATCGACAGGCCGGCCTCGGCAGCTAGCAGCGCCCGGGCAAATGCTGGCTGCGGCCAGTAGGTGCTGCCAGTGGCGGCCAGGCTATGGGCCCAGGCATCGAGCACCAGCGGGCCTTTGGGCGCGGCGGCCACCAGGGCTACCACGTCGGCCGGCGGCAGCTGCCAGGCATCGGCCCAGGGCTGGGGGCCCAGGTGATACAATAACTCCTGCAACCACTGGTCGCGCCGGCCCTTGAAGCGCGGCGACCACTGGCTAAGCCCTGCCCGCTGCCAGGCCCCGGGCCAGGTACCCGGCACGGTGATGCGCACGCTGGCCGAGCCAGCGGCCGGCTGCTCCAGTACCAATAGCTGCGCGGCCCACTCGGCCAGCTGAGCGAGCAGTGGGTGGCCGGCCAGGCGCGGGTGCCCACCCAGCCCCGGCAGCTCGGCCAGCGTCGACCACGGGCGCCGAGCCGCGGGGGTAGCCGCCAGCAGCGCATCCAGGTCGGCTTGCAGGCTGCCGGGCAGGGCGATGCCAGCGTGCTGCTGCCAGGCCTGCCATAGCAGCCGGGTGCGCCGCCCGGGCAACTGCCGAGCAAACTCGTCCAGGTAAGACTCGTCGGCCGGCATCGGAAACTGCATGCAGTGAGCCAACTGGTCGAACTGCCATTGCGCCGCTGTCATCGGGTCGGGCCGGTGGGCCTGGCCGGCGGGTGGGGGCGCAGGCTCGGCCGCAGTTAGCTCATACAGCCAGTAAGCCCGCTCGCCCAACACCCACCGGATGGTAGCGGGCGTGATAAAGCGGGCCCAGGGGTGGTGTAGCAGGCGGGCAGCCGTAGCGGGCGGCAGCCGGTGCTTCCACTCGCGCAGCTCGTGCAGCGCCGCTAGCAGCACACTGGCCATCGGCGATATACACCCATTAGCGGGCTCAGCGAGGTCTTCCGCTAGTAGCATTTCCAGCCGGCGGGCGGCCGGGCGGGGCAGGGCGGGGCGCGTTTCGGGTGGGGCCAGCGGCAGCGCCTCGGCTGGGCCACTGGCCGGCCGGGTGCCAGCGCGTTGCAGTAAGGCCAGGTTGGCCGCCGTGAGCAGCAATTGTTTTTCGGCCGCGTCGGCCTCGGCACCCAGGTTGGGCGTGAGGCTGGGCAGTACGGGCAAGTCGACACGACGAGTACCAGCCAGCGCCACTGCTAGCAGGTCGGCCCAAGGCTGTGTAGGCAAGGAAGAGGCAGGCAAAGTAAATGGGGGCTAAATGATTGGGTAAACTCGCTAAGATTTTCAGAAAGAATAGATGCGATAATTATGTGCACAC
>JAKONR010000498.1 GCA_022701825.1 Hymenobacteraceae bacterium
TGGCCATCGCGGCGGCCCTCATGGGCGTGATGTACGTGTGGCTCAAGTCGTACTACATCAAGCGCCGCCTCACCGACTTCGTGAAGATGGAGCCCTACATCGAGCCGCTCAAGCAGCTCAGCAACGATGAGTCGATTGGCAAGTACGCTACCCACCTCGTGTTTCTGACCTCGGCCGAGCGCCCGAGCGAGATTGAGCAGAAAATCATTTACTCCATCTTCCAGAAGCGGCCCAAGCGGGCCGACATCTACTGGTTTATCCACGTCGATACCACCGACGAGCCCTACACGATGGAGTACAAGGTGACCGAATTGGCTCCCGACGACGTGTTCCGCATCAATTTCCGCCTCGGCTTCCGGGTGCAGCAGCGCATCAACCTGTTTTTCCGCAAGGTGGTTGAGGACCTGGTGCGCAACAAGGAAGTGGACATCACCTCGCGCTACGCCTCGCTGAGCCAGCGGCACGTGGTGGGTGATTTCCGCTTCGTGGTACTGGAAAAATACCTCAGCATCGAAAACGACTTCCCGACCCTGGAGAAGCTCGTGATGCAGGCCTACTTCTACCTCAAGCAATTCATTTCGGGCGAGGCCCAGTACTTCGGCCTCGACACCTCGTCGGTGAAAGTGGAGAAGGTGCCGCTGGTAATTGCGCCCGTAAGGGAGGTGGCGCTGACGCGGATAAAGTAGGGCTCGCCGGGCGCGGGGCACCTCACCCCCCGGCCCCCTCTCCTTGGGGAGAGGGGGAGCCGACCGCAGGAAAAGCATGATAGAAAAACAGAAAGAGCTTTCAGCAATGCTGAAAGCTCTTTCTGTTTTTGACCAAAAATCGTCAGGCTCCCCTTCTCCCCAAGGAGAGGGGGCCGGGGGGTGAGGTGCCCCGCGCCCGGCGAGCCCTACGCTCCGGCTGGCGCGGCCGCTGCCGGCGCGGGGTCGCGCACGTAGACTTTGGCTTTAGTGGCATCGTGCTCGGCGTAGTGGTCGTAGCTACGGGCGCAGAGCTTGGCGCAGCGGGTATCGAGGGCGTTGTAGGCCAGCACGCGGGCGCGGGTGCCCTGCTGGCGCACCTGGTCGGCATCGAGGTACTGCTGCTGGGCGGTGCGCAGGGCGGCGTGGGCGGGGGCCAGCCCGTCGAGGCGGGCTTGGGTAAAGCCTTCATCGGTGGTTTTAGGGTCGGTGAGGTAGGCGGTGCCCACGCTCTGGGCGTCTTGCAGCAGGTTGAGCACGTCGGCGGGGTTGGCATCGGCGAGGCGGCCGGCCCTGAAGCGCTTGCGCTGGGGCGAGGTGTCGCCATAGGCGCGGCGCACTGGGCTGAGCACGGTGCGCAAAGCCGAGCGGCCGGCTTCGAGGGCCGCGTCGCGGGTTTGGCGCAGGGCCACGCGGGCGTATTCGAGGGCATCGTCGGAGGGCATTTTCTCAAAGGCCGTGGCTTCCTGGTCGAAGCCGTCGAGGTCGGCGGCCGTTACGCCTTCGGCTTGCAGGTCGGCCAGGTCGAGGCGGGCCTGGCTGCTGCGCCGGCGGCAGTCGGCCACCAGGTCGGCATCGGAGATATTATTTTGACGGAGTACTTCGGTGTCTTTCATAAACTCTTGGACTTAAACAGATAAGGTGGCGATGTTGCCGGCCAGAAAGTAGCAGAAAAACGGCACACAACCTGAACAGTAGCTGCCGAAGCTCTTGACGCAGTGGGCGCGGCTCCCGGCAGTCGCGTCGAGAGGCCCGGTATGGCGGGCGCGGCTCCCGGTGTGGTCGGCGAGACTCCCGGCGTGGTTTGCGCGCTTCCCGGTGAGGTCGGCGAGGCTCCCAGTGTGGTTGTCGAAGCCTCGGAAGCCACACCGGGAGCCTCGCCGACCACATCGGGAAAGGTGCGTAGATTTCTTTGCCCGGTCGGCTTAATGTAGCCTCGTAGTAGCAGCTACAATAGGTACTGGTGCTACGGTATTTTAAATAGCTTTGAGTATTACTCTTCCCTTTTGCCCTCACCACAGAAACTAAAGCGTCCGTGGTACGGGTGGAGAGGATGATTTTGTATTAAGTCTCTTAAATAAATTTATCTTATGTTCCCAAAGCTTGAAAAAAACAAACTTGTAGAGCTTGTAAACGACGCTAACTTCCCAGCAAACACTTTCCATCTTTCGGAAGAAGACCTACGCCTGGAAATAAAACATAGAGAAAGCGGATATTTTTTCCGGGTGTTTCTCACCTTGCAACCTGATGCTATTTTACCCAGCCAAAAGGTAGTATTAGGCTATACATTTACTCCGGACATTTTGGCAAAAGCAATAATACCTGGCTCTGAATTTACACTCGATAAGAAACAGTGGGGTGAATTACCTAATGCTTTAAATTTTTGGCTACACTGGCTGAAGACAGAGTATGCCGCCCCCGACCTCTGGGCCGAGGCCGCCAAAACTGCTCAGCTCTTCGCCCCTACCTCCACGCCCACCGACGACAAATTCACCCGCACCGAGCTAGCCGAAGTGCAGGGCCAGTTGCGGCTGTTGCAGCAGAGCTTCGCTACCGCCGCCCTGCCCGAGGCCGCCCGGCAAAAGCTGTTAGAGCTGACCCAAACCGCCGCCGTGAAGGCCGAGGGGCTCACCAAGAAAGACTGGCAAAACTGGCTTATCGGTGGCTTCATCAGCGCCATTGCCTCCTGCGCCCTCAACCCGACCCAGGCCGCCGAAGTGCTCAAGCTGGTGAAGGCGGCCTTTGGCGGGTTGTTTCTGCATTAGCGCCCAGCGCGGCAGCAAGTAAAACCGCCTACTGCCCACAAAAAAGCGGCCTGCTCTACCCGAGCAGGCCGCTTTTGCTTGGCTGTTTAGGTAGCCTACCGCTCCCGCACAAACTTCACCTGCCCCAGCGCCTCGCCGCCCGGCCCGCGCAGGCGCAGCACGTACACGCCGGGGGCCAGCGCCCGCGTGTCGAGCTGGGCCTGCTGCACCGGCTGGCTGGCCACGCGGCGGCCCAGCGCGTCGAAGACATCGGCGGTAGCGCCGAGGGGCACGGCCCCGGCTAGCGTGAGATAGTCGCGGGCGGGGTTGGGGTACACTTGCAGCGTGGGGTCATTGCCGGTCAGGGCGGGGTCTTGCTGCACGCTGCCGGGCAGGTCGGGCAGCCAGCCGGCGGCATCGACCGCGATGCTGGCCACGGGGCCGTTGACGAGGGTGCTGAACGCCTGGCTGGCCTGGGTCTGGTTGAGGCGCAGCACGCGGGTGCTGCCGTCTTGCAGAGTGAGGGTGTAGTCTACCTCGGTCTGGAAAAAGGGCGTGACGGTGGGGATGGAAGCCGTTTCGGCCACGCGCAGGTAGAGGTTATTGCCCACCTGGTGCCAGCGCACGTCGAATTTTGGGTAGCCTTCGCCCCGGTACCATTGCCGAAAGAAATAGTCGAGCGGCCGGCCCAGCTCGACTTCAAACAGGCGCTGCAAATCGAGGGTGCGGGCGGTGCGGGTGCTGTACTGGCGTTGGTAGGTGCACAGCACCCGGAAGAAGCGGGCATCGTCGTGGCAGAGGTAGCGCAGCATATGCACCACGGCCGCACCCTTTTTGTAGCTCAGGTTGTAGCTAAAGATGCGGCCCACGTTGGTGGTGTCGGGCACGCGCACGGTGCCGCTCCCGTTGCCATTGCTGGTTTGGGCGTAGCCCTGGGCCTGGTCCATCCAGCCGCGTGCGGCGGCGGGGGTCGAAAAGGCTTGCAGCGACAGATATTCGCCGTAGGAGGCGAAGCCTTCGTTGAGCCAAATGTCTTCCCAGCTGCCGCAGGTCACGTTGTCGCCAAACCACTGGTGGAACAGCTCGTGGGCCGTGAGCGTGAAGTTAAAGCCGTCCTGGGTGGTCATGGTCTGGTGCTCCATGCCGCCGCCGATGGGCGCCATCGCGTGGCCATACTTTTCGTCGGCAAAGTAGTAGAGCCCAAACAGGTTGGAGTAGTTTTCGATGAAGCCCGGCGTAAGGTCAATCTGCGCTTTATAAAAATCGAGCGCCGCCTGATTGTACACGTAGTTGACGACCGGAATGCGCGGCCCGCCCGCCGGGTTGGCGTAGTTGACGTACTCGATATACGGGGCCACGGCCACCGAAATGAGGTAGTAGTCGATGGGGTGGCGCGTGCTCCACTCGTAGCGCACCTTGTTATTGGGAAGCAGCACCGTACGCCGCAGCAGGCCATTCGAGCCCACCTTGTTGGGCAGGGTCGTGGTGACGGACACGGCCGAGGAGTCGGCCTTGTCGGTGAGCACCTGCTTGCAGGGAAACCACTCGTGGGCCGAAAACGGCTCCGACAGGCTCCAGGTCGTATTGTAAGGATAGATAACGCCGCCCTGCGAGTAGTAATTGCGCGTGTTGAGGGCGTTGCCGATGGCGGCGCTGTTGCCATTGGGTGCCGTGCCGTGGTAGTAGATGCGGGCCTGCACCACCGCCCCGGCCGCGGCCGGCGTGGGCAGCGCGGCCGTAGCATCGTGGCCCTGCCGCAGCACGCCCGGCGAGCGCCGCCCCCCCACCACCACCGAGTCGATGAGCAGCGTGGCCGCGCCGGCGCCCGCGCTCGCCGGGGCTTTATACAGCTCAAAGGCCAGCGAGTCGAGCGGCTGCGCGCCCACCCGCACCCGCATAATGGCCGAGCCGGCTACGTTGCGCGAGTTGTTTTCGAGGGCGATGTCGAGCTTGTACCACTGCACGTCGTAGCGCTCCATTTTTTGGCGGTGGCGCACGCTGCTGGTGGCCACGGCCAGCGCGCCCGCGCCCTGCCGCTGGTGGGCCAGCGCGCAGGCGCGGCCCGCGGCGGCGAGGTCGTCGGGGCCGGGTTTGGGGGCCACGGGCGGCGCCTGGGCCGCGCCCGGCCGGGCCGCGAGCAGGGCAAAAAGCAGGATTGGTAGACAGCGGCGCATACTTGGTCGAATAACGGGAAAAAGTTGGCTGAATGCCAGTCGCGAAGCTAGCGGGCAGCCCCGAAAGCTAGTAAATTTACTCCGGGGCTGCCGCTGCCAATAGCCACAGCGTGACCGGACGTAAAATGCCGGTTTCCTTCGTGGCGGCGGCCCACCCACTTCGGCTTATTTTTCTTCTGCTATGCTGCATTACTACTTGACTTTGCGCGCCGCCCGGCTGGTCCCGGCCAGGGGGCGGGAGTGGCTCGGCCTGCTACTGCTTTTGCTGCTGGCCACCGCGCCGGCCCGCGCCACGCACATCGTGGGCGGCGAACTCGACTTGCAATACCTGCAGGGCGACCGCTACCAGCTCTCGCTCAACCTCTATTTCGACGCCATTTACGGCAGCCCCGGCGCGCTCGATGCCGACCTCACGGCCGGTATTTTTGACAAGGCCACCAACCGGCAGGTGGCCACGCTGGTGCTGCCGCTGGCCAGCAATCAGTTTCTGAACTACACCAACCCCGCCTGCACGGTGGGCACGCTCAGCACCCGACGCTTGCTGTATCGCAATACCCTCGACCTGCCTGCCTCTATCTACAACGGTAGCCAGGGCTACTACGTGGCCGTGGAGCGCTGCTGCCGCAACATCATGATTGACAACATCGACCAGCCGGGGGCGGCGGGCCAGGCGTTTTACCTGGAGTTTCCGGCCGTGGTGCGCGGCGGGCAGCCTTTTCGGGACTCCACGCCCAGCATTTTCCCGCCCCTGGCCGACTACGCCTGCGCGGGTGAGCTCTTTACCTACGACTTTGCCGGCCAAGACCCCGACGGCGATTCGCTGGTGTATGATATGGTAACGCCGCTGAACGGCCACGCCAACGCGGTGCAGTCGAAGCCCGCGCCCCTGCCGGCTCCCTACTCGCTCATCACCTGGCGGCCCGGCTACAGCACTACCAGCCAGATACTTGGCACGCCCGCCCTCAGCATCGGGGCGCGCACGGGCCGCCTCACGGTGCGGCCCAGCCGGCTGGGCTTGTTCGTGTTTGGGGTGCGCTGCCAGGAGTTTCGGCGGGGCGTGAAGATTGGCGAAACCCGCCGCGACTTTCAGATGAAAGTGTTGAGCTGCCCCCAAAATGCCGCCCCCAGCGTGCTGATGCTGCCCGGCACCAGCGGCGGCGGGGCCTACGTGCCCGGCCGCGACACGCTGCGCCTCACGCCCACCGGCCCGCGCTGCGTGCGCCTGCGCTTCACCGACCCCGACAACGCCTCGCAGCTCACGCTCAGCCTGAGCCCAGTTACGTATTCGGGCGCGCTGCCCACGCTCACGGGCACCACCACCGGCATGGTACACAGCCCCGGCCGCCCCGATACGCTGGTGGCTACGCTGTGCTTTCCCGACTGCCTCGATACCAAGGGCCAGGTTAATTACCTCGACGTAATCGTATCTGACAACGGCTGCTCGCTGCCCAAGCGCGATACCGTGCGGGTGGCCATCGTCGCCATTCCGGCCCCCAATAGCCTGCCCACCCTCACCCACACGGCGGGCACGGCGCTGCCCCTGCACGTGCGCGTGGGCCAAACGCTGGCCTTCGACCTGCTGGCCACCGACCCCGACCGCGACCCTATCACCTTCACGCTCAGCGGCAACAACGGCTTTGCGCCCGGCAGCGTGGGGGCCACCCTCACGCCGCAAGCCCAAAACGGCACCCAGCGGCAGGCGCGCTTTTCGTGGCCCATCACCTGCGCGGCCGTCACGGACCCACCCGGCCAGGTGCGCGAGCTGGTGTTCACGGCTACCAGCCTCACGCCCTGCGGCGTGCGGCAGGTGGCTCCTACGGTCACGATTCCGGTTATTGTCGATTACAGCAACGTGCCGCCCGTGCTCACCACCACCTTCCCGCCCGACTCGGCGGGCGGGCCGCCGCTCATCCGCATGAGCCTGGGCCACCCCTACCGCGCCACCCTCGCCGGCACCGATGCCGACCGCGACCTACTGGTACTGAGCGCCACCGGCCAGGGCTTTAGCCTTGCCGACGTGGGCATGACCTTCACCGCCACCGGCGGCCCCGGCCAGGCCCAGGCCACCTTCGGCTGGCTGCCCGCCTGCGACGGCGTAAGCGTGGTAAATGGCGTAGCCCGCGAGTTTACGGTCGTATTTCAGCTCCAAGAAAGCACCTGCCGCGCGCAGCCGCAGACGCGCACCGTGCGCTTTGCAGTGGCCGCGCCCGCCGCGCCGGAGTTCGTTCCGCCCAACGTTATCACGCCCAACGGCGACGATAAAAACCAGTTTTTTCGGATGCCCACCCTGCCGCCCGACTTTTGCGACGCCCGCTTTGCCGACGTTAAAATCTTCTCGCGCTGGGGCCGCCAGGTGTACCAATCCGCCGCCCGCGACTTCCAATGGGCCGGCGAGGGCGCGGGCGGCGTGTACTACTACGTGGTCACGTTCGCCAACGGCCGCCACTACAAAGGCTGGGTCGAGGTGGTGCTGTAAGTCAGAACCACGGATTAAAGCGGATTTTTTGGATTACGCGGATTTTGTAGACGACAGCCAATTTATTTTCCTCGGTCAGAACATAAAAAAGGCGACCCATTTGGGCCGCCTTTTTACGTCTACAAAATCCGCGTAATCCGAGAAATCCGCTTTAATCCGTGATTCTGACAGTTAATACATAAATAGAAAAACGGCGAACAGCACTATCCACACTGCATCCACGAAGTGCCAGTAGGTGGTGATGGCCTGCAACTGCCGCCGCCGGTAGGGATTGCGGATAAAGACCAGCGTGCGCACCCCGTCGCGGGCGGCGTGGCGGGTGCGCAGCAGCAGCGCCAGCAGGTAGCCCATGCCGCCCACGATGTGGGCGATGTGCACGCCCGAAATGAAGTACACAAACGAGCCGCTCGGCTTGTCCTCAAACAACACGTTTTGCAGCGTGAGCTCGCGCCAGCCCGCCAACTGCAAGCCGCAGAAGATGCTGGCTAGCAGCAGCGTCGCGCCCAGGCAGCGCGTCAGGGTAGGCAGGTCGTCGGCTCGGTACAGGCGCGTGGCCTGCCCCAGCACCAGCGACGACACCAGCAGCACGATGGTGCTGAGCGAGAAAAAGCGCGGAAACGGGTGGCTGCCCGGCGCCTCGCCGCTGCGCAGCCGCGTGAGCACGTAGAGCGCCACCAGCCCCGCAAACAGCACCCCGATGCCCAAAAGGCCGACGTACAGCATCAGGAGCCGCGGCGGCAGCCGCTCCATGCGGCCAAAGGCAGAAGTACCCGCTGGCTGGCGGCCGGTGCCTACCCGGCGGCGGTCGTTGTCAGGTGTTTTCAAGAGAAATACGCAGCAAAGTAAAACGAGCGAACCGGTAGTTTTTTGACGCTAGTTGGCCGGCCGCCCTGCCCTTTCTTAAAGCTTTTAGGCGGGCGTTAAGTTGCCGTTTCCGGCCAAATTTTGAGCGGGGCGCTTTGTCCCGGTGAGGGCAGCGCCGCAAGCGCAGCTGTTCAATCGCGCCGTTCGGGTGCGCTTGCGGTGCTGCCCTCGCCAAGGTCAAAGCTTCTTAAACCTCCCTTACCGAAAAAGTGACCCGATTTTACCCAGCACCGCGCTGAGCGTGATTTTGGGGCTCGTGCGGTCGGGCAGGCCAAAGGTGACGTAGGTTTTGCCAGCCACCCGCAGGTCGAGCACTAGGCCCAGCGTGCGGGCCAGGTCGTGCAGCTGCTGCAAGGGGTCGATTTTGGGCTTGGGTGGCTTGGGCGTGCCAGGCGGCTGCGGCGGCCCGGCCGTAATTATATCGAGCACCTGCTGGCTGGGCACATTGAGGATGAGGTAGCTGCCCGAAGCGGCCAGCTGCAGCTCGTGCCCGCCCGGCCAGGTCAGCACCAGGCGGGCCTCTACTTCGAGGCCCCTAGCCACGCGGGTGGTTGGGGTCGGGCACCGACGAAACAACCGGGGCGGCGCTGATGCTCAGGCCACTGGGCGCAGGCGCGTCGCCCTTGGTGCGGATGCGCAGCGTGCCATTGAGGCGCCAGGTGGCGGGCGGGCCGGCGGGATTTTGCTGGTTGGGCACTTGCAGCTCCATCTGGTCGAAGCCGCAGTTGAGCTCGAGGCCGCCCGAGAGGCGCGTGAGCAGCGAGGCGGCCGTTTCGGCCCAGGAAGGTTGGTCTGGCATAAGGTGAAGCGGTGAATTGGGGAATGAGTGAGGTGGTGATAAGCGCGTTGTTCAGGTCGTGCAGCGCGCAGCGAAGCTTAACTTACTTAGCAAATCGACGCAAATATGCGGCGCGCCTCTTTGCTTTACCCACCAAGCTGGTCTTGGAAAAACCAAACGCAACCGCCACGCCGGGGTTGCCGTTGGCACAGGGAGGCGTATTTTTGCCCCCAACACCTGCCTTTATTTGCCCCATGAAATTCTTCACCTGGTTTGCCGTCGCTACCATCGTCTTTTTGCTCGCCGCCCGCTACGTGCCCAAAACGCCGGCTGAGCCCATTATTCCGACCGAGATGAAGGAATCGCAGGGCGACCCCGAGCAGGACAAAAACGCGCCGCCCGCCCGCACCGAAGAGGAAGGCCGCCGCGACGCCGAGCAAAAGCAAGGCGGCGCCATGCTGGTCGTACCCGGCTTTCAGCCCGCGCTGGCGTAAGTTTAATCTAGCTGTTTAAGAGGCGTCCGTCATGCTGAGCTTGCCGAAGCATCTTGGCTGGTCATGTTAGGAAAAGCATTCCAACGAACCAGCCAAGATGCTTCGGCAAGCTCAGCATGACGGACGTTCTGTTTCCCCTTTTCCTAGCGCCGCCCGCCTTCTCTCCCATGGACCCGCAACAACGCATCCAGGCGCTCACCCAGCGCCTGCACCACCTTAATAATCAGTACTACCAGCACGACATTTCGGAGGTGTCGGACCAAGAGTTCGACGCCCTGCTGGCCGAGCTCAACCAGCTCGAAAAAGCCTACCCCGACCTGGCGCTGCCCAACTCGCCCACCCAGCGCGTGGGCGGCACCATCACCAAGCAATTTGCCACCGCCCAGCACCGCTACCCCATGCTGAGCCTGGGCAATACGTACTCGGAAGACGACCTGCGCGAGTTTGACGAGCGCGTGCAAAAAGGCCTCGAAGGCGCGCCGTATGCCTACGTGTGCGAGCAAAAATTCGACGGCGTGGCCATGAGCCTGCACTACGAAAACGGTGACTTGCAACAGGGCGTGACGCGCGGCGACGGTACCCGCGGCGACGTGGTGACGGCCAACGTCCGCACCATTCGCACGCTGCCGCTGCACCTGCACGGCGATTTTCCGGCCGATGTGGAGGTGCGCGGCGAGGTCTTCATGCCCAACCAGGTGTTCAGCGACCTCAACCAGGAGCGCGAGCAAAACGGCGAAGCCCTGCTCGCCAACCCCCGCAACGCGGCCAGCGGCGCGCTCAAATTGCAGGATTCGGCGGCCGTGGCGGCGCGGCGGCTGCGCTTCTACGCCTACTCGGTGCTCACGCCGGGCCGACACTTCGCCAGCCACAGCGAGAGCCTGGAGGCCGCCACCGCCTGGGGCCTGCCCGTATCGCCCACCTGGCGGCGCTGCGCCACTATTCAGGAGGTGCTCGATTACATCCACGAATGGGCGCAACGGCGGTTTGAGCTACCCGTGAATACCGATGGCATCGTGATTAAGGTCGATAACCTGCGCCAGCAGGACCAGCTGGGCCTCACGGCCAAAAGCCCGCGCTGGGCCATCGCCTACAAGTTTCCGGCCACGGCCGCCCGCACCGAGCTGCTGCGCATCGAGTACAACGTGGGCCGCACCGGGGCCGTGACGCCGGTGGCCCACCTCACGCCCGTACCCCTGGCTGGCACCATCGTGAAGCGCGCCAGCGTGCACAACGCCAACCAGATAGCACTGCTCGACCTGCGCGTGG
>JAKONR010000523.1 GCA_022701825.1 Hymenobacteraceae bacterium
GCACGCCTACCCACAACGCCACGCCGAGCTTGCCGATGTCTTCGATGCGGCGGTAGAGCAAAACTATCAGTAATAAAACCACCGAGCCGGCCACCACTTTGGGCTGCCACCACTCGGTCATCGGCACAAGGTAGCCGAAGTACTGGGCGAAGCCGATGGCCCCGGAGGCCAGCACCAGCGGCGACTGAATAAGCGTTTGCCAGACGTAGAGAAACGACATAAACCGCCCCCAGGTCTGCTCGCCGTAGGCCAGCTTGAGGAAGCGGTACGAGCCGCCCGCCTCGGGGTAAGCCGCGCCCAGCTCGCTCCAGATAAAGCCATCGACCAGCGCCAGGCCCGCGCCCACCAGCCAGGCCAGCAGGAAATTAGGCCCCATAAAGCCCATGACGAGCGGCAACGTCACGAAGGGCCCGATGCCCACCATGTCAATCATGTTGAGGGCGGTGGCTTGCACCAGGCCCAGGCGGCGCTGTAAAGAAGGTTGGGACATAGGCGGCGAATGTAGTTGCGCGGACTTTGTAGTCCGCGTCCGTCAGGCTGTACGCTTGCGGACGCGGACTACAAAGTCCGCGCAACTAACCCCTAGCGCACGCCCACGGTTTTCGCCACCGGCGTCAGGCCCTTGGCCAAGTCAATCAGTCGCACCAGCTCGGCACGGTAGCCGTCGGCGTCGGGGCCACGGCCGGCCTGGGCGAGCTGGGCGGCCGTGGCGTAGGTGGCGGTGCCGCGCTGCTCGCTCTGGCGCAGCAGCAGGCCAAACTCGGCTACGGCGGCGGCAAACTGCTGGTCGGCCGAGGCTTGGGCGATGGCTACGGCCGCGCCGGCCAGCGGCTGCGCCAGCAACTGGCTGGTGTTGCCCTGCGGCTCTTTGTAGCGCAGCTTCACGGTGAGCACTTCGGCAGCGGCGCTGCCGGTTTTGGCCTGCGGCAATTGGTACTTGAGTGGGTCGATAAGCGGCTTTTCGGTGCCCACGGGCACGATTTCGTAGAGGGCTATCACGGTGTGGCCCGCGCCGAGCTCGCCGGCGTCTTTGCGGTCGTTGTTGAAGTCCTCGTTGGCCAGCAGGCGGTTTTCGTAGCCGATGAGGCGGTAGTCGGCCACGCGGGCGGGGTTGAACTCGATTTGCAATTTCACGTCCTTAGCCACCGTGAAGAGTGTGCCGCCAAACTGCGCCACCAGCGTGCGGCGGGCCTCGTCGAGGTTGTCGAGGTAGGCGTAGTTACCGTTGCCTTTGTCGGCCAGCAGTTCCATGCGGCTGTCGCGCAGGTTGCCCCGGCCGCAGCCCAGCACCGTCAGGAATACGCCCGTTTCGCGCTGCTGCACGATGAGCTGCTCCAGGGCCGCGTCGGAGCTTTCGCCCACGTTGAAATCGCCGTCGGTGGCCAGTATCACGCGGTTGTTACCTTCTTTCTGGAAGAACTGCCCGGCCACCGAATACGCCAGCCGCAGCCCCGCGCCGCCCGCCGTAGAGCCGCCCGCCGTGAGCCGGTCGATGGCTTCGAGTATCGTGCTTTGCTGCGAGCCGGCGGTGGGCGGCAGCACCAGGCCGGCCGCGCCGGCGTAGGCCACCAGCGCCACGTGGTCCTGGGGGCGCAGCTGCTGCACCAGCAGCCGCAGGCCGGCCTGCACCAGCGGCAGGCGGTCCTCCCCCATCATCGAACCCGACACATCGACCAGGAAGACGAGGTTGGCGGGCGGCAGCTTAGCCATTTCAATTTTCCGGGCCTGGATGCCGATGCGAGCCAGCTGGTGGCCGGGCGCCCAGGGGCACTCGCTCAGCTCGGCGCTGATGCGCACCGGGTCGGGGCTGCCGGCGGGCGGCGCGGGCAGCTGGTAGTGGAAGTAATTCAGCATTTCCTCCACGCGCACGGCGTCGCGTGGGGGCAGCTGGCCTTCGTTGAGAAAGCGGCGCACGTTGGTGTAGCTGGCATTGTCAACATCGAGCGAGAAGGTGCTCAGCGGCTCCTTGGCCACGGCCCGAAAGGCGTTTTCCTGCACCTGGGCGTAGGTGTCGCCCGCGCCGGCCTCGGGCCGGGCGGGGTAGGCCAGCGCGGGCGGCGCGGAGCTGGCGGCCATATCATAAGCGCCGGTGCCTGATAGGCTAGATAAGTCGGGCGCGGGGGCCAAAGCTGCGGCGCGGCGGGCTTTGCGCGCCGGCTTACCCACATATACGCCAGCCGCCCGGCCTTGCAGCTTTTGCATGGGCGGGGCGGCCGAGACAGTCGCAACCGAGCCGGTTACTTCATGCCGCTTTTGGGTGCCGTAGCCCGTCACCACCACTTCATCCAGTTTCTTCTGGCCCACTTGCAGCACCACGTCGAGGGCCACGCCGGGGGCCGGGGCGGGCAGCTCGCGCGTGGCGTAACCCAGGGCGCTGAACACCAGCGTTGCATTTTTGGTGGGCACGCCGGGCAGGGCGTAGCGGCCGGCCGCATCGGTACTGGTGCCCACCTGCGTGCCCCGGCGTAGCAGCACCGTGACGCCGGGCAGCGGCCGGCCCTGAGCATCGGTGACGCGCCCGCTCACGGTGCGGGTGGCGGTGGCGGCCGGGATAGCGGTGGGCTGTTGAGCCAGGGCAAAGTGGCCAGGAGCCAGCAGCACCAGCGGCAAGAGCAGCGCGGGAAGCAGGTTTTTCATACAGCAGTAGGTTAAGTGAAGGGCTTAGCCTGCTGATGCCACCAACTGAAAAATTGCACACGCCCCGGCCCCGACCACAGCCGCTTCCCCCCTGCTCGCTACGGCTCACGAAGCAAAAGCTTCGCGCTGCTACCTACCCACGCGCCATACCCACCACATCAGCAGCGGCTGCAAGGGCAGCCGCGCCCACAGCGCCCACGCCGGCAGATGCAGCTGCTCATGAATCTGGAGCATGTACACATTGGCCGGAAACACGGCCAGCAGCAGCGCCAGCAGGCCCCAGGCCGCCCAGCGCCGGGTGGCGGGCAGCAGCAAGCCCAGGCCGCCCGCCACCTCGGCCGCGCCGCTCAGCAGTACCAGCAGCCGGGGCGCGGGCAAGGCGGGCGGCATGATGCGCAGGTACGTGGCGAGGTGCCAAAAATGCAGCAAACCAGCGCCCACAAAGAGGGCGGCCAGCCAGTAAAGCGACCAATGAGGGCGACGCGACACGGCAGATTGAGGAAAGAGTGGAACGCTGGCCTGCCCGTGCGGGCCGGGGCCAAAAGCCGGGCCGCACGGGCGGCGGCGCGGCGATGATTGCGCGCAATGGTGGCGCTTACATCGGCTTCCGGTTGTACTTTGCTACTGCGGCAAGGTTGGGTTGCACAATGCAAATATGCAGTAGTAATTCTTCTTTTTTCGCACCTTTTTTTGCTATAAGTTGCCCGTTATCAAGTGGATTATTAGCAACGCTAGCTTATTTATTTTTCTCGTGTTATCACTATCTGCTACCCATTATGTCACGCCTGCCTGCCTCCGCCCCTAGCGCGGCCGGAGCCCGCTGCTTTGTTATTATCAGCTCATACCCCGATGTGTGGGGCGGCAGCGAAGAGCTGTGGTGCCGCACGGCGCTGCACCTGCTGCGGGCCGGCCACTCGGTGCACCTCTTCAAAAGCCACGTGGCCTGGATGCACCTGCGCATCGTGGAGCTGCTGGCGGCGGGCTGCGTCATCACCGACCTTACCGGGCCGGCACCCACCCACCGACGGCTTTTGGGCAAGGTGCTGCCCGCCCGCTGGTACCCGCCCCAGCTGGCGGCCGAGCAGCGGCTACGCCAGGGCCTGAGCCAGCTCCAGCCGCACCTGGCCCTGGTGTCGCAGGGCGGCAACCTCGACGGCATCGACCTGGCCAACGTGTGTCGGCAGGTGGGGCTGCCCTACGTGCTGCTGGCCCAAAAGGCGGCCGAGATATTCCTGACCTACGCCGTGGGCCGCGCCCTCATTCAGCAGGTGTACGAGGCAGCCCGGCACTGCTTTTTTGTGTCGCGCCACAACCTGGCGCTGACCCGCCGCCAGCTGGCGCTGCCCCTGCCGCAGGCCACCGTGGTGCGCAACCCCGTGAACGTGCCCCTCGATGCGGAGCTGCCCGCGCCGCCCGCCAACGGCAACTGGCGCCTGGCCTGCGTGGCCCGGCTCGATATTCTGGACAAAGGCCAGGACATTCTGCTGCAAGTGCTGGCCCAGCCGCACTGGCGCCACCAGCCGCTGCACGTCACGTTTTTTGGCAGCGGCCCGCACCACCAGGGACTGGCCGAAATGGCCGCCTTTTTGGGCATCGCCGACCTGGTGAGCTTTGCCGGGCACGTGCCCGACGTGGCCGCCATCTGGCAGGCGCACCACGCGCTGGTGCTGCCCTCGCGCTACGAGGGCCTGCCCCTGGCACTGGCCGAGGCTATGCTGTGTGGCCGCCCCGCCATCGCGGCCGACGCGGGCGGCGTGGCCGAGCTGCTGCTCGACGATGAAACCGGCTTTTTGGCCGCCGCTGCCGCGCCCGCTGCCTTCGACGAGGCCCTGGGCCGGGCCTGGGCGCGCCGCGCCGAGTGGCCCGCCCTGGGCCAGCGCGCCGCCGCCCACGCCCGCACCCTGGTGCCGGCCGATGCCGGGGCCGATTTTGCCCAGCGGCTGCTGGTGCTGGCCCCGGCCGCCCCCACGGCTACTGCTCGTGCTCTGGCTTCTACGCTCTTAACTACCCTATAGCTATGACCGCGCCGCTCGTTTCCATTATTATTCCGACCTATAACCGCGCCGACCAGCTCGAAAACGCCCTACGCAGCGTGCTGGCCCAAACGCACACCCACTGGCAGCTGCTGGTGGTGGACGATGGCTCGACCGACGACACCCGCGCCCGGGTGGCGGCTTTTGAGGCCGCCCACGGCGTGCCCATCGAGTACCATTACCAAGCCAACCAGCGCCAGGCCGCCGCCCGCAACACGGGCCTGCGCCATAGCCGCGGCGAGTACGTGGCCTCGCTCGACTCGGACGATACCTGGCACCCCGATTTCCTGGCGGTGAGTGTGGCGCAGCTTGAGCAGCGGCAGCTGGATTTGGTATTTCTGAACTGGACGGGCACCTACGACACGGCCGGGTTTGAGCCGTTTTATGCCCAGCCGGCCGCCCGCCGCACCTACTGCACCCAGCCCGATGGCGAGTGGTGGCTGCTGAGCCCCGCCCAGCTGCGCCAGCTCGTCACCGAAACCTGCCCCGCACCCTCGTCGGCGATGGTGCTGCGGCGCGCGGCCATGGGCGAGGGCTGGAACCCGCAGATGCGCATTGCCGACGACTGGTGCCTGCTGCTCGACGTGGCCCTGCGCCAGCCCCGGCGGGCGGCCTTCACGCTGGTGCCCCACTGGGGCAAGCACGTGCACGACACCAACATCTACGACGGC
>JAKONR010000075.1 GCA_022701825.1 Hymenobacteraceae bacterium
GGTATCAGGTCGCTGGGCTTGCTGACGTGGAAGGCCCCGGCGGCGATAAACAGGATGTGGTCGGTGTTCACCACGCCATACTTAGTGTTCACGGCCGAGCCTTCCACGATGGGTAGCAGGTCGCGCTGCACACCCTGGCGGCTCACGTCGGGGCGGCCGCTTTTGCCGCTGCCGCTGGTGGCTACTTTATCAATTTCGTCGATGAAGATGATGCCCGCGTTTTCGGCCTGCCGGATGGCTTCCTCCTTCACCTCGTCCATGTCCACGAGCTTGGCCGCCTCTTCTTCGAGCAGCAGCTTGCGGGCCTCGGCCACCGATACCTTGCGCTTGCGCGACTTTTTGGGCAGCATGTTACCCAGCATGTCTTGCAGGCCCGACATCGTGGCCTCGTCCATCATGCCCGGTGCGCCCATAATGCCCACGCTCGGGCTGCCCTGCGCCACGTTGATTTCGATGCGGCGGTCTTCCAACTCACCGTTGCGGATTTTCTGGCGGAAGCGCTCGCGGGTACGCTCATTTAGCTCCTGGTCAGAGGTGGGCACCGCGTCGGTTCCGCTGGCATCGCTGCCGTTGCCGAAGCCCAGGCTGCTGCCATTGCTACCGGCGGGCGCTTTCATGGGCGGAATGAGCGCATCCAGAATAAGGTCTTCCACAGCCTGGGCGGCCTGGGCTTTCACGGCTTCCTGGCGGCGCTGGCGCAGGCGGCTCACCGACTGCTCGGCCAGGTCGCGCACCATGCTTTCCACGTCGCGGCCCACGTAGCCGACTTCCGTGAACTTGCTGGCCTCTACTTTCACAAAGGGCGCATCGGCCAGGTGGGCCAGGCGGCGGGCTATTTCGGTTTTGCCTACGCCGGTAGCGCCTATCATCAGGATGTTGTTGGGCACTATCTCCTGCTGCATCTCGGCCGGCGCGTGCAGCCGCCGCCAGCGGTTGCGCAGCGCAATGGCCACGTGGCGCTTGGCCTCGTGCTGGCCGATGATGTACTTGTCAAGCTCGGCCACGATTTGGGCCGGGGTAAGAAAATCTTTCATGTTCTAAAAATTCGCGCAGTGTTAAAACGCAGTGTTCCGCAGTGTCTCTCCTAACGGCACTGCGGAACACTGCGTTTTAACACTGCGAAACACTGCGCGAAATACTAAGGTTTGGCCGCGCCAAAGCGCCGGCTGAGCGTAAAATAATTGCTCGACCCCGCCGCCTGCAAGGTAGCGTGGGTGTAGTCGAGCTGAAACTGGCTGATTTTGAGCATCGCCCCGAAGCTAAAGCCCGCCGAGCCGCTCGTGTTGTCGAGGCGCAGCTCGCGGGCCTGCAAATGGTTGTAGCCTACTCGCGCCCGAAAGCCCGCCCCCAGCAGCAACTCGGCCCCCACCGTAAAATGCCGGGCCAGGTTGTCGCCAAAGTTGCGGCTGGCCCGCACCGTGTCGCCGGCCGCGTTGGTGCTGCCGCGGTCGTTGGGGTCGAGGTATTGGATGTTCCACTGGTGCAGGTGGTGCATGGTAAGCGTGAAGCGCAGCGGCATGTGCTCGGGCTTGATGGTGGTGCCGAGCTGCACATCGAAGGGTAGCGGCTGCCGGGCGCTGGCGAGGTAGGGCTTCAGCATGTAGCCCGCGTTTTTCACCACCAGCCCCACCGTAAAGTCCTGGTCTTCTTTAGGCTTATACAGCACGCCTGCATCGGCGGCCAGGGCCAGGGCGCGGTTGTCGGCGATGGCCGACACGGCCAGCTTGGCCGCCAGCCCAAACGTAAATTTGCCCTTCGTATAAGAGTCGGCCGCCGTGAAGGCGTACTCGTTCACCCCAAACGTGCCCAGCGAGTTGCCGGCCGCGTCGAAGCTCTGCAAGTCGCCGTAGTTGAGGTACGTAAAGCCCAGTCCGAAGCGCCCGCGCTTCTCGGTATTAAAGGCGTAGGCGGCCGTGCTTTGCTTGATGCTGCCCACGTAGGCCACGTAGCTGAGGGCCGCCACGTGGTCCATGTCGGCATTCAGCAGCGCCGGGTTGCCGTAAAATTGCGTGGGGTCGCTACTGCGGGCCGAGGCGTTCATGCCGCCCGAGGCCGCGAGCTGCGCCGAAGGCGGTAGGCTGAGGAAGGGAAATGCCGTGCGCCCGCCAATCTGGGCGTGGGCAACCGAAGTCGTGAGGCCAACCACCGCGACAGCGAAGAAACGAGCGGAAAAGTGCGTCATACAGCAGGCTAAATTACGGCGCTTAAACTCGCAGGCGAGCCGGTTTAGTGCGCTTCCCAACACCTTTTTACTGCCACAAAGAAAGTAAAAAGCAGTAGCGACCAGGAAAAAACGGCTACGGCAGTAGCTTTTAGTAGCCAGGAATCAGAAAAAGCTGCGGGCGGAGGAGAAAAAGGAGCTTCACCCAGAGCTTTAGCTCTGAGCAAAGCCCTAAAAAGTGGGTCGGACCTACTTTTTAGGGCTTTGCTGGAAGCAAAAAGTGGGTCCGACCTACTTTTTAAATCGTTGACCTGGTCTTACTGGCAAGCTAAAGCTTACCCTACACTCATTGTACTTCCACGCTCGGGCCGGCGGGGGCGGGGGCTTCGTCGCGCACGGGCAGGGCCTGCGGGCGGGCCACCTGCTCTTGCAGCAGGGCTACGGTCAGCACGTCGTCCACGCGCTCGGCGTAGTGGATGTGCAAGCCCTTGAGGTACTCGGCCGTGATTTCCTCCACGTCCTTGCGGTTTTTGGGCGAGAGTATCACGTCGCGGATGCCGGCGCGGCGAGCGGCCAGCAGCTTTTCCTTGATGCCGCCCACCGGCAGCACCCGCCCGCGCAAGGTTATTTCGCCCGTCATGGCGAGGTGCGGGCGCACGCGGCGCTGGGTGTAGGCCGAGGCGATGCTCGTAAAAATGGCGATGCCCGCGCTCGGCCCATCCTTCGGAATGCCGCCCTCGGGGAAGTGAATGTGCAGGTCGTACTGCTCAAACAGCCGGTAGTCGATGCCCAGCTCGTCGGCCCGTGCGCGCAGGTAGGAGAGGGCCGTAATGGCCGATTCCTTCATCACGTCGCCCAGTTGCCCGCTCAAGGTCAGCTTGCCGCGCCCCCGGCTCAGCAGGCTTTCCACGAACAGAATCTCGCCGCCCACGCTCGTCCAGGCCAGGCCGGTTACCACGCCGGCCGTGTCGGCCTCCTGGTACAGGTCGCGGTCGAAGCGCGGCGAGCCCAGGATTTTGAGTACGTCGCTGGGGTCGAGCTGGGCGGGCAGCGTTTCCTTGCCGGCCTTGCGGCGGGCCAGGTTGCGGGTGAGAGCGGCGAGCTGCCGCTCTAGGCTGCGCACGCCGCTTTCGCGGGTGTAGTCGTCGGCCACGCGGTGCAGCGCCTGGTCGGTGATTTTAACCTCGTTTTCGGCCAGGCCGTGCTCGCGCAGCTGCTTAGGCCAGAGGTGCTTTTTGGCAATCTGCGTTTTCTCCTCCTGCGTGTAGCCGGTGAGGTCGATAATCTCCATCCGGTCGCGCAGCGCCGGCTGAATGGTTTCGAGCGAGTTAGCCGTGGCGATGAACAGCACCTTGCTCAGGTCGTACTCTACCTCCAGGTAGTTATCGGTGAAGGTCGAGTTTTGCTCGGGGTCCAGCACCTCCAGCAGCGCCGAGCTAGGGTCGCCCCGGAAGTCGCTGCTCACCTTGTCAATCTCGTCCAGAATAATGACCGGGTTGCTCACGCCGGCCTTCTTTATCTGGGCGATAATGCGGCCGGGCATGGCCCCCACGTAGGTTTTGCGGTGCCCGCGAATCTCGGCTTCGTCGCGCACGCCGCCCAGGCTCAGGCGTACATATTTGCGGCCCAGCGCCGTGGCCACGCTGCGGCCCAGGCTGGTTTTGCCCACGCCGGGCGGGCCGTAGAGGCACAAAATCGGGGCTTTTAGGTCTTGCTTCAGCTTCAGCACCGCCAAGTATTCGAGGATGCGCTCCTTCACCTTTTCGAGCCCGAAGTGGTCGGTATCGAGGATTTTCTTGGTCGTCTTGAGGTTGAACTTGTCCTTAGTAACGTCGCCCCAGGGCAGGTCGAGCAAGTACTCCACGTAGTTGAGCGTCACGGGGTAGTCGGGCGACATCTGGTTGATGCGGGCCAGCTTGCTCAGCTCCTTGTCGAAGTGCTTGCCCACGGCCTCGGGCCACTTTTTGGCCTGGGCGCGGGCGCGCAGGCCAGCCATATCCTGCTCGGGCGTGCCCTCGCCCTGGCCCAGTTCGTCTTGCAGGGTTTTGAGCTGCTGGCGCAGGAAATACTCGCGCTGCTGGGCGTCGATGCCGGTGTGGGTTTTCGAGCGAATGTCGTTCTTGATTTCCAGCAATTCGGCCTGGCGCAGCAGGGCTTCGAGCAGCTGCCGGGCCTGGGCCTCGGGGTCGCCGAGCTCGAGCAGCGCCTGCTTAGAAGGCAGGTCGAGCTGCACATTCGAGGACAGAAAATGCACCAGGAAAGCGGGCGACTGAATGCCGTCGAGCATGGCCCGCGCCTCGGGCGGAATCTCGGGCGTGAGCTCCAGCACCTTGGTCGCGGCTTCGCGCAGGCTTTGCAGCAGCACCAGCTCGGGGTCGTTTTCGGCGTCGAGGGTTTGCTCCTCAAAGTAGCCGACCTTGGCCACCAGCTGCGGCGTAAACGATATCTCCGGCCCGATGCGGAACCGTACTTGCCCCTGAATAATGATGGTCACTTGCCCATCGGGCTGGTCGATGAGCTTGAGAATGCGGGCCAGCGTGCCCACTTCGTAGAGGTCATCGAGGGTGGGCTCGTCGGCGTCGGGGTTGCGCTGGGCCACCACGCCGATGAGCTTCTCGTTTTTCGACGTCAGCTTGCGAATCAGGCGGATGCTTTTCTTGCGCGTCACCGTCACGGGCAGTACCACGCCCGGAAACAGCACCGTATTGCGCACCGGTAGCAGGGCCAGCGTGTCAGGCGCCTCGTCGGCCGAAATCAAATGGTCGGGGTCGGCCGCCATAATGGCAATGGCTTCGGGGGCCGAGTCGGAGCCGCCAACCAGGCGCTGGCGGCGGCGTGAAGTAGCAAAGGTCATTAGCAAAGAAAAGTAGGCGCGGCCGGGGCGCACGGCGGCTGCCAGAGTGGCAGCCCCAAGCCCGCTTCTAAGGTACGGGCGAGTGGGGAGAATGTGGGTTCAAGGGCCGTGCCAGCCGGGCCGGGCCGCCAAAGCGTCGTTTTTCGGCTGGTAAAAGCGCGCCGGGCAGCTCAAAAGCCGGCGGAGTGGCTTGCAGTACCGCAGTAGTATGCGCGCTGTTAGCGCTGCCCGCCAACTCAGGCAAATCCAACTAGCCCAGCTGCGGGTTTCGCCAGGACGTTTTAAAGTTAGTCGTTAAATCAGTGAGTTACTCACAGCGTAAGCTGGCTGGTCTCATTCTTATAAAAAGCGATAAGTGCAGCTGTACTAAGCAAAAAAGGCCGGATATTCGCTGAAAGTGCAATTTTTTGGTTGGCCGTGAGCGGTACTGATAATTATGTGCGAACTTGCGGCCGCGTTATGGTTATCTACTAGATTTATATGCGTTGTTCAAGGTTTAATTATATTTTTTGCAGTTGGATTCTGGGTTGGCTGTTTTTGCTGGCCACGGGGCCGATAGCCGCCCAGAAACGCCCATCGGCCCCGCGCCCTACTGCCGCTAAGCCCGCCGCGCCCGCCGACACCGTCCGGCGCCCCGCCTACCAGGCCCGGGCCCTAAAAGGCCGCATGAGCCGCCGCCTGCGCGTGCGCCCCGACGGCACGCCCGACTTCGTGAACGTGAACCGGCTGCCGTTTTACGAAGATAAAAAGGCGCTGCAAGCCATCCGAAAGGCTGAGCGGCGGCACCGCTACGCCGAGGCGCGCACGCTGCTCACGCAGTACGTGGCGCAGTTTGGCATCGAGAATTTTTACCGCAATACCGATATGCTGTGGCACCTGGGCCAACTCTGGCAGCGCGACAGCACGCAGCAGGAGCGCGCCAAGGCGTATTTCCGGCTCGCCCTCAAGCACCACCGCACCGACGTGACGCGCGTGCAGCAGTACTACGACTCGCTCGATGCCAAAAATACCGACCTCTACGTGCCTCTGAAGGTGTACTACGACATCGTGGAGTACCGCAAGGGCATCAGCACGTTTCACCCGCCCAAAAACGTGTACACCAACATGGGCGACTTGGTAAATTCGAAGCTCGCCGACTACGGCCCCGCGCTGGGCGGCGGCGACTCGCTGCTGCTTTTCAGCAGCAAGCGGCAGCCCCGGCGCGGCAGCCTGCAGGAGCAGCGCGACGAAAACCTCTACGTGTCGCGCCGCGACGGGGCCATCGGCTGGTCGGAGGCCGAGCCGCTGCCCAAGCCCATCAACTCGCAGTACA
>JAKONR010000543.1 GCA_022701825.1 Hymenobacteraceae bacterium
GCCTCCCGCTCAGGCCCCCGCTGCCAAGCCCCAGCCCCCGGCCAAAGGCCTCTTCCTGGCCCTGGTGCACCAGGCCCCCGAGCTGCTGGCTTTGCATCTGCTCAACAACACCGAGGCCGAGGTCGTCTTCACCTACGGCGCGGAGCGCCAGGGCAGGCACCGCGCCCTGGCCACCGGCCAGCTCAAGGCCAAGGCCGCCAGCCCCGCCCTCACCCACCTGCACCTCAAGGACTTCGAGCAGTGGCCGGCCGTGGTGTTTCAGCTTTTGAATTTTAAGTTGAACAGCGACGCGGCTTACGATTTGCTTACCAAGCGCCAGTCGTTCAAGGCCAGCACCTTCTACACCAGCCGCCGCCCCGCGCCGGTTATCGGCAAGGAAGCCTACCTGTTTCAGCTCGACGAAAAGCCCGCCCCCTCCCTCAACCCCGAAAAGCTGGCCCAGGCAGAAGCCGCCCTGGAAGCGGCCTTCGAAGCCGCCGCCAAGCCCGCCCCCGTGCTCGACAGCAAGCAGGCCAACGTGCTGCAGCAGGCCCTGGCCGGCGACAAGCCCGCCCCGCCCGTGCCCGCTGCCCTCGCCCCCGCCCCACCCAAGCCCGCCGCCGCCCTCGTGGCCCCGCCCCACGAGCTCGATTTGCACATCGAAGCCCTGCGCCCCGAGGGGGCCGGCGACCTCAGCAACACGGCCATGCTGCGCCTTCAGCTCGATGCTTTTGAGGATGCCCTGAGCCGCGCCCTGGCCACCAACATGCACGAAATCATCTTCATCCACGGCGCGGGCAACGGCACGCTGCGCAAGGAAATCCACCGCCAGCTGAGCCGCAACAAGGACATCAAATTCTTTGAGGAAGCCCAGAAGGAGAAGTTTGGCTACGGCGCCACGCTAGTGCGGCTGAAGTAGCGGCTAGCGCGGCAGTTCCTTCACCACTACGAGGCCCAGCGCGGGCAGGTGGTCGAAGTCGTTATCAGCAGTATGCAGCGGCAAGTCGAGGTACCACGCCGTGGCCGCAATCCACAGGTCATTTTTGCCCATGTCGCGGGCAGTCATGCCTACTGGCAGTGGCTGCCCGCGCAAGCGGCCCTTGCTATACGCATATAGGCTGGCGAGCTCAGCCCCGACGCTGACAATAGGGACGCGCTCGAAAATGCGCTGCAAAAAAGCCACCTTTTGGGCACCCCAGTCGGCTTTCAGTGCGAACGTTTCCAGCTCGCCCACTACCACGGCCGACAGCACGGTCTTGGCGGGTAGCAACTGTTGCCGGCGCAAATGCGAGATGACTACGTTGGTATCAAAGACCATCCGTAGCGCGCTCCTCGGCCAGTAAAGCATCCATCCGGGCGTTTTCTTCGGGCGTAAAAACCAGGTCCGGGATGGGGAGCGGTTCGGCGGGGCACACCTCATCCAGAAAGCGCTGTACGCCCCAGCGCTTGATGTCGGCGGGCGAATAGCTGGTGCGCTGGCCGGGCCGCAGGGGCGGTATCTCCGCCGTGGTGAGGGTAGCTTCCATAGTTTTCAAATGTAGTAAACGTCTTTAAAGTTTATTTTCTGCATGTACGACCTCATCGGCGACATTCACGGCCACGCCGACGAGCTGCGGGCCCTGCTCGCCCACCTCGGCTACCGCCCCGACGACGCCGGCACCTTGCGCCACCCGGAGAATCGACAAGTCATTTTCCTGGGCGACTACGTCGACCGGGGCCCCAAAATCCGGGAAACCTTGCAGCTCGTGCGCGGCATGGTGGAGGGCGGCGCGGCGCTGGCTATTCTGGGCAACCACGAGTACAACGCGCTGGCTTTTTGGCAGAAAGACCCGGCCGGCGGCCACCTGCGGCCGCACCGGCCCTGGCACCTGCGGCAACACTGGCGCACGATAGAGGAATTTGGCACGCCCGAGCTGTACCGCGAGTGGCAGGGCTACCTGGAATGGTTCTTGACCCTGCCGCTGGCCCTGGAGCTGCCCGGCCTGCGCGCCGTGCACGCCTGCTGGGAGCCGCGCCATATCGATTACCTACGGGGCAAATTGCCGGGTCTGCGCCTCACCCGCGCCTTTTTGCTGCGCGCCAGCCGGCGTGGCTCGCCCGAATACGAGGCCGTGGAAACTACCCTGAAAGGCCGCGAAGTACACCTACATGGCCTTGTCTTTCATGACAAGGACGGCCACCCGCGCGACTTGATGCGCGTGCGCTGGTGGCAAAATCCCGCCACGGCCACCGCCTACCGCGACTATTACCTCGAAGACCTGCCCGAGCTGCACGGCCAGCCCGTCGATTTTGCCCGCCTCGACCCCTCTTATTACCAAGACGAGACGCCCGTTTTCTTTGGCCACTACTGGCTGCGCGGCGCGCCCCAGATTTTGCAGCCCCACGCCGTATGCCTCGATTATAGCGTGGCCAAGGGCGGCCAGCTAGTGGGCTACCGCTGGGACGGCGAGGCCGTACTGAGCGCCGAGAAGCTGGTGTGGGTGGCGTAAGGCTAAGGCAGCATGGGTTGTCATGCTGGGCGCAGCGGAGCGAAGTCGAAGCGTCTTGGCCGCTTCGTTGCTGGCGTCAGGGTTAGTACACCAATCAAGATGCTTCGCCTTAGCTCCGCTATGCTCAGCATGACAACTCCCTTCACCCGTCTAAAAAACGATAGTCTATGACTCACTCCACTCCCTCCTTCAGCCCCGCCGCCGACTTGGCCTGGGAAGAAACCGGCCCCGGCGTGCGCCGCACATTAGTGGCTTACAACGACGACCTGCTGCTGGTAAAAGTAGCTTTCGAAACCGGGGCCGTGGGCGCCGTGCACCAGCACGTGCACAGCCAGATAACCTACGTCGAGAGCGGCGAGTTTGAAGCTACCGTGGGCGGCGAGACGCGGCTGCTAAAAGCCGGCGATTCGTTTTACGCCGCGCCCTACGTGCCGCACGGCGTGGTGGCCCGGCAGGCGGGCGTGC
>JAKONR010000546.1 GCA_022701825.1 Hymenobacteraceae bacterium
CAGTTGTGCTGAAACGACAGCTGGGTAGGTACCTGGGCTGATAAAGCAGCCGGGCCGAAAGGGCTTTTTGGTTTGGGCTCGAGTGAGTTTTAGGCGGTGCAGCTAGCGCGCCGCGCTCGAAGACTGAGCGAAAACAGCTTATCCTGAACAGCAAGTGCAGAGTAGAGGCGCGCGACTAGGCCAGGGCGAAGAGGGCGCATCGCCGCTGGGGCAAGCGGGGAGAAAGGGCAGGTAGTGACTGGCAAAGCTATTTGTGGATAAACCTATAAAGTGACTTAAAACGTTGAAAAAATGATATATAAAACAGGTTATTGCAAGCGATAAAGTAGCAGAAGTACCCCCTAAAGGGTGTGCGAGAGTAGCAGAGTAAGATAAAGGATTTTCGCAGGACCGCTACCACCGAGTAACAGGTGGCTAATGGGCCATATGAAAGCCATAGCAATAAGCAACTTGGCGGCTACTTATTGCTTGGTTTAACCTTGTCCTGCTAGGTATTAATGCCTGATTAGCTGGTGAATTTCCAGTTATTATTAGTAAATTTCTAATGATATCGGCTTATTAATCATGATTTTGTCATGCTTCGGTTCTCGCCGAGGGCAGTTCGGGTAGCCAAATGCTAAAGCCGCGCCCGCGCTGGTAGCCGCCTAGTCGCGGTGCAGGAGCTCCACAGACATCTCGCCCCCGACCGTGCCTCCAAAGCCATCGAGATACCTGTATGTAAGCACCGCTTCGCCCGCGTTCGGGTGCGGCAGGTGGGTTTGCTGGTGCCCTTTGCGGTTGACGCCGTTGGTTTGCCAGATGATACTCCAGCTTACCCATTCGCCATCCTGGTTGCTGGGGCCGGTACCGAGGGCGTAGTTGCCGCTGAGGGGCGCCACGTAGGCACTGGCGATTTGGTTCCAGCTGCCCTGGGTGCCTGCCGGCCGCACGTCGCGAGTCGCCCCGGTGATAGGCACAGTATAAAACCCGTTGCTGGTCAAGTCGCCGCTCAGGGTAGCCACTGCCAGCACGTCGAGCCCGGCGGCGGTAGCCGGCACCGCAGTCAGCGGCTGCGTATTGAGGCGGCTATCGGTGCCGTCGGCGGTAATGAGCCTAATGTTCTCGAATGTGAGTAGTTGCGCCGGGGAGTGTTGTTGTCGTACAGGGTAGCCGTACTTACCAGCTTGATGACCGAGTTGGCGATAACCAGGGCTTTTGACGCGGCTGGCCCGCCGCCGTCAAATACTGAGCCCTCCGTCAGGCTCTGCCCGAGTAAGCAGTGCGTAAAGCGGTGCACCGTGTCGGACGCTGCCCCCGCACGCGCGACGCGCCGGATGGTGCAGTAGTCAACCTAGTAACTATACAGCGCTATACCAGCGGCCGAGATGACGCTCGCTCCAACTGCCTCGGCGCCGCGGTACGGGGCCAAGCAATAGCCCTGGCTAGGTATTATAAAAGCAAGTAGTAGCCGGCTTTGGCCCTGCGGGGCTTTATTCAAGTGGACAGGGCCTCGACCCGGGCCAGCCAGCCGGCCAGGAACTTCGCCTGGCGGGCATCGGAGCGCACCCGCAGCCGGGCAAATAAGTCGTGGAGCGGGTCTTGCGCGGGTAACACCAGCGCCCCCGCCCGAAAGCGGTAATACTGCTGGCGCAACTGCACCAGGGCCTGGCGCAGCGCGGGCGCAGGGGCGGCATTGGCGGTGTGCAGGGTGCGTGGCCCCAGCACCCCATCTTCCGCCACGGCCAGATACCCAAGGTGGCGCAGCGCGTACTGTAGCAGGCGCAACGCGCGAGCCACCCCGGCATTCACGCCGTGGTCGGCCAGCTGCTCGGCCACGGCCTGGCTGTTGAACTCAGCTAGCCGCAGCGCGTCCCAATATACCTCCTTGTAGAAAGCCTGCGCCTGCCCGGCCAGACGCACATTGGCAGCCAGCCCACTGGTGAGCACCGGCCACTGGCTGGCCGGCACGGGGCTGACCACCCCAAGGCGGCGCTTGGCGACGTCTACCAGCGGCCAGCCGGGCCAGTCAGGGTGATACACCCGGGTGATACCGCGCCAGGTTTCGCCCCCGCCGTCGCCTGGAAAGTGACAGTAGCCGCCTTCCGCCCGAAGCAGGTGGGGATAAAAAATGTCAAAGCTAGCCATTGAAATAAGGTATTGGATTTAAGTTATTTAACTTAGTAGTTAGCTAGTCTGGCGCGGCCTGGTTTCTTGCCTCAGGCGCGGCTGGTCTAGCGGCCCAGCAGATACCCGGCCCCGCCCGCTAGGGCTAGCCCCAGCCAGCCGAGCACGCCCCGCCGCCGGGCGCGCTGGCGCAAGTAGTGGGTTTGCTGCACTTCGTCAGCCAGCAATTGCTGCTGGGTGGCAAAGGCCCGCTGTTGCGCTTGCAACGCCTGTCGGTAGTAGCTGGCCGCCTGCCCGAGCGAATCGGCCGCCCGCTCGTAGCGGTGGCTGGCCCGCCGCCAGGCCGCCGCCTCGCGGCGTACCCAGGGCAGCACGGTCAGCGAATCGGCCACCCGGCGAGCCTGCTCCCCGGAGAGACGGACGCTAGTAGGCTGAGAAAAACTGTTGTAGCTGCTGAACACTAGTATCAGCAGCAGGACGGAGCGACGCATGGCTATGAGTTTGGAGGTGCAGAAGAGTAGCCCGTTGGCCTGCGGCCCGCGCCGAGTCGGCGTAGCGCTGCCCCTGCACCCAGGCGCGAGCGGCGCGGGCCGTATCGCGGGCCACTTGACGCAGCGTGGTGTTCAAGTGGGCGGACGCAGCCAACTGAGGCGGGGCGGGGTGCGGCCGGGGGCGGCCACTAGTAGCCCAGCCCCATACCCCCAGGCCAAGAACCGTGAGCAGCAAGATGGCCCAGACTGGCAAGCGAAAGCGCAAAAAGCCTGGCATGACTACTACTCGGCGCAGGGTGCCGGGCCGGCTGGGGTGCCCGGCAGCGTGATGGAGGCCTCGGCTCCCGCCGCCAGGGAGGCATCGCCGCCCCCCGTATCCTGGATGAGCGTTGAGGGTAGCTTGTGCAGGAAGATGCCCAGCGCCGCATCGCCCAATGCCGCCAGGCAGTAGAGCAATACCAGGGCCCCGGTTTCGTCGTGCGTGAGCGGGTGCCAGCCGGCCAGCCGCACCACCAGCGGCGCAGTCACCAGCGTAAAGCCCGCTTGCAGTGCCGTGAGCGTAAAGGCATTGAATGTTCCCCGGGCATCTTGTAAAAATTCGCGTAAGTGATGCGTTTTCATATCATAGCACACATAATGTAAACAGATATAGTATGGCCGGGCCGGCCTATGGCCGCCGCCCGGCCACCACGGCCGCGATTTGCGCGCGCAGGCCGTCAATTTCGCGGTTCAGGCTGTCGCGCTGTAATTCCAGCAGGCGCAGCTGCCCAGCTAGGGAGGCAGGGGGCGCGCCTTGGGGCAGCACCTCGGTGGGTTCGGCTCTGGCAAAAATTAGCTTCTGCCGGGCGTTTGCCAAGAGTGGTGCAGCGGGATTCTTCTCTTTGATTAGCAGTTGGTTATTGACGACTGCTTGTGGGTAATGATAAGGAGTAGGCATAGATTGGTAATAAGCTATAAACCCCACACACCGGGAACCCGGCCGGGTTAGTCTGCTTCCGGAAAAGCCAGGGATGAAGCAGGAGAGCACTGAGTAGGGGCGGTTAAAAAGAGAAAGTACCGGGGCTCTTTCCTTCAAATTTCTTCTGCCTGCCCAGCTTTTTCCTAGCGCTTTTCTTTTGCAATAAATACTCACTAGAAAATGGCCCTTCGATAACCTAACCCAGGGGGTAGCTATACCCGTGGGCCAGTAGTGCCCGGCCGCCGGCAGCTGCCCCGCGCTGTCGAAAAGGCCAACGCTACCGGGCCGGTATCGCCTGACGCCAAGCCGGCAGCGCTTAGTAGCCGCCTCACCCGGCACCCATCGGCCAATAGCCTGTGCTAGGGAGAGGAACCAGTAAGCTGGTGGCAGCCCGCCCGGCCTGGGGCAGCAACGGGTAATTTTGCCGTGACTGCAACCGAAAGAGTTGGGTGAGTGCAGGTTGGGCGCCTAGGTAGGCGGTGAGAAAGGCGGTTGGGAAAAGGACATTTGTCAAAAAACAGTAGTCTTCTTTTCTCCCATGTCTCTTTCCTACGACCAATTGCTGCGGGCGCTAAACGCCGCCGTGCGGGGTGCCGACCAGGGCGGCAATACGTCCGCCGCCGATTTGCGGGGCTTTCTCACTACCCTGCTGGGCCACCTGGAGGCCGAGCGCACGGCGGTAGAAACGCAGCTCAGCCAGGCAGCTATGCTTGATGCCAACCGCCAGCTGCCGGCTGACCTGCTACCCTTGCGCCTGGCGCAACAAGCCGGCGACTCGCCGACCGCCGTGCTCAGCCAGCAAGCGGCCAGCGAGCTGCTGGCGCAGAAAGAGCCGGCCGGCGTGGCCGCCGGCCTGGTAGCCACCGGCCAGCAGGCGGCTGCCATCGTATACCGCGCCGGGGCCGTGCCCCTTTACACCACGCCGGCGGCGCTGGGCCTGCATAGCCCCACCGCCGCCCCCACGGCCGCGCACGACCTGCTGGTGCTGCGCAACAGCTTGGCCGCGCCGCTCTACCTGACCAGCCAGGACTACACCGTAGCGGCCCACGAGGCCGTGCTGAACACGGTCGTGCTGGGCGGGAGCGGGGCTTCACGCCGCATCCGGCTGGCGGGGGGGCGCGTGGCGGGTGTGTTACAGCTGGGCCCAGCGGGTAGTGGCGACGGGCACGATGTACACGTGACGCAGGCCGCCTACCTGGAGGCGTTGGCATTTAGCGGGTCCGGGGCCGCGCCCCTTAATCGCTACACGTTTACGGGCTGCACCATTGGGCGCATCAGCCAAGCGCCTACGCAGTCCAGCCAGCAGGTCATCATCAGCCACTCGGTGCTGGGGGGCGTGCCCGACCAGCCGGTGATAGCGGGGGGCACGGCGGCCACTAACCTCACGCTCAGCAACTGTGTGCTGGTGCTGCGGGGTACGGCTACCGTGCTGGGCGGCGCCCCGGCAGGCTTTACCCCAATTTATCGCAACGTGCTGGTGGTAGCCGCCGATGGCAGCACCTCGCTGCTAGGGGCCCCAGCCGCTGGCGTGGCGGCTGCCCAGCTTACCGATGCCAGCCCGGCTGGCCGCGACTGGCTGCGGGCCCCCGGCCCCGGCGCCTGGAAGCAGCTGCTGGCCCTTACCAAAGCCGACCTGGGGCTGGGGCTGGCCGACAACACAGCCGACCGCGACAAGCCCGTATCGGGCCCGGTGGCGGCCTATGTGGCTGCGGCCACCCAAGGGCTGGCCCCGGCCTTCGTACCCATCGGCCAAAACCAGTATGGCCAGCACCCGGCCTTCGGCAGCCAGTCTGAGGTCAATGCCTGGCTACTGGCCCAGCCGGCGGTGAGCGGCTCGGCTGCCGGGGCCAGCTACAGCCCCTATCCAGCTGGTACCCACGGCGGTTCGGCCCCAGGCACCGTTATTGGTATATATGGGGGCGGTGATGGCTATGCGGGCATCAACCCCGACCTGCTGGCTACCTACCCCGGCCAGCGCACGCCGGCCGTAGCTTCGGTGAGCCCGGCTTCGGGCCGCACCGGCGAGGTGATAACGGTGTACGGGCGCAACCTGGCCACGGGCCTGGTGGCCTATGTGGGGGGCACCCACCACTCGCCGAGCGGCAACTCGACCGAGCTTTTCGGGGCCAACGAGGCGGGCACGGTGGCTTACTTCCGGGTGCCGGTCCGGCCCGACTTTTACCCACCCACCGAGGGCGATGTGCTCATTGCCAGCCTGCTGCTGCGTGCGCCAGGCGGCTACGATACCTACGCCAGCGACATACGCTTTACCTGGCTGCGCGCCTAGCCTGGCTTTTTTCCACTCCCCAGCCCCGAGCGGCCTTGTATGCAAGCTGTTTTTTCTTTCTGTACCAAATTTATGGATGCGCAAAACCCGCACGCGGGCTTTGCCGACGCGGAGGCGTTTCGCTGCTCGTGCATCCTGAGCGTGCTACTGGCCCGCCAGCAGCTGGGCCGGGCCGTGCTCTACACCGACTCGCGGGGGGCGCGGCTGCTGGAGCAGCTGCAGCTGCCCTTCGACGAGGTACACGTGGTGTTCGATTACTTTCCGTATCCGCCTCACCTCTGGATGGCCAGCAAGCTGCTCACCTACCGCCGCCAGACGGTGCCTTTCGTGCACATCGACCTCGATGCCTACCTGTGGGCCCCCTTGCCGCCGCGCCTGGCCGGGGCGGCCATCATCGCGCAGAGCAGCGAGGAAGACTACGGCTGCTATGATGGCGTGCTGGCCCACTGCCTGCGCGCGGCGGACTACCTGCCCGATTTCATGCGCCGGCACGTGGCCCGTCACGGGGCTAAGGTGCGCGCCCTGAACGCGGGCATCTACGGCGGGCACGACCTGACTACCGTGGCTGCCTGCTGCGACGCGGCCTTCGCCATCCTGGAGCACCCGGCCAACGAGCCCATGCTGGCCGGGCTGCTAGCGGGCCACGCCCACGGCGGCGGGCTGTTCTACGATTTCAACATCTTGCTGGAGCAGTACGTGGCGGCCGTGTATTGCCACGAACACGAGGTGCCGGTGAGCTACGTGCTCTCCGGCCACGAGGCCCCCTACTTTACGCACCTGCTGGCGGGGGCCAAGCGCCACCCCGACAACACGGCGCAGCTGAAAAGCCGCGTGGCCCGCGACTATCCCTACCACTACCAGCTGGCCCGGCAGGCCGGGGCCCCGGGGTAGGGGCCGGTCACCCCGGCGCGCCAGGCAGCGTGGTTCCACCCGGGGCCACGCTGCTTTGCTTTGGGGGGGCTTGTAGCGGGGCGGCCAGCCGCGCAGTGCCGGGGGCGCGTAGCGGCCGGCTCTGCGCGGCTGCATGGCAGTAGCGGGTGAGGGGGGGGTGAGTAACGGCAAAAGCCCGGCCTACCAAGTAGTGGCGGTTGGCCGGGGAGCTACCCGGCCGCCACCTTCGTACCGGCTGTGCCTCCCGGTTGAAGGGGTATGGCTTTCGTGCCCTATGCTTGCCCCGCTTCAAAAAACGCCCGAGCCGGCCAAGCCGGCTTACACGCCCACGCTGCGGCCCGCCCAGCCTTTCTTCGCGCCCGCCGGCCGCCGCGCCGCGGCCCAGCCCTTCTTCCCCCCCAGGCCAGCCCCCACGCCG
>JAKONR010000555.1 GCA_022701825.1 Hymenobacteraceae bacterium
GACGGCCAATGAAAAAGACTACATCGCCTCGCGCACGGCCTACCAGCTCAACCTGAAAGGGCCGGCCGTGAGCGTGTTTTCGGCCTGCTCGACCTCGCTGCTGGCCATCGCGCAGGCCGTGCAAAGCTTGCGCGCCGGCCAGTGCGAAGTAGCCCTGGCGGGCGGGGCCAGCATCACGGCCCCGCTGCACAGCGGCCACCTCTACCAGGAGGGCTCAATGCTGAGCGCCGATGGCCACTGCCGCCCCTTCGATGCGCAGGCGCGGGGCACCGTCTTCAGCGACGGCGCGGGCGTGGTGCTGCTCAAGCCCCTGGCCGCCGCCCAGCGCGACGGCGACGTTATCCACGCCGTTATCAAGGGCATAGGGGTAAATAACGACGGCGGCGGCAAGGGCAGCTTCACCGCGCCCAGCGCCGAGGGGCAGGCCGGCGCCATCCGCCAGGCCCTGGCCGATGGCGCCGTGCACCCCGCCACCATCAGCTACGTGGAGGCCCACGGCACGGCCACGCCCCTCGGCGACCCCATCGAGCTGGAAGGCCTCACGCTGGCTTTTGGCGAGCAGGCGGCCCGGCAGTTTTGCGCCCTGGGCTCTATCAAAAGCAACATGGGCCACCTCACGGCGGCGGCCGGCGTGGCGGGCTTCATCAAAACCGTGCTGGCGCTGCGCCACCAGCAGCTGCCCGCTTCGCTGCATTTTGAGGTGCCCACGCCGCATTTCGACTTTGCGGCCAGCCCGTTTTTTGTGAATGCCGCGCTCGCGCCCTGGCAGCCCGCCGGGGCGCGCCGGGCGGGCGTCAGCTCATTCGGCGTGGGCGGCACCAACGTGCACGTGGTGCTGGAAGAATACGCCGCGCCCGCCGCACCGCCCGCCGCCCCCAATGCCTTGCCCGCGCGCCCCGCGCAGCTCCTTACCTGGTCGGCGCGAACGGTGGGCAGCGCCAAAAAGTACGCCGGGCACCTGGCCGCGCATTGGCAGCAAGCGCCCGATTTAGCGCCCGCCGACGTAGCCGCCACGCTGCACGCCACGCGGCCAGCCTTCGCGCAGCGGGGCTTTGTGGTGGTGGGCAGCGCTGCGGAAGCCATTTTGGCTTTGCCCGCCGCGCCCATCGCGGCCGCCGCCCCGGCCCCCGGCGAAACGGTATTTCTCTTCCCCGGCCAGGGTGCGCAGTACGTGGGCATGGGGCGCGGCCTCTACGAGCACGAGCCCGCTTACCGGCAAGCCGTGGATGAGTGCGCGGCGCTACTGTTGGCTGATGGTGAGCTGGATATCCGGCAGGTACTGTATGCCGAAGCCGGCCGGGCCGGAACCGAAGAGCGCCTCAAAAACACCCGCTACGCCCAGCCCGCGCTATTTGTCACCGAATACGCGCTGGCGCAGCTTTGGCGCAGTTGGGGCATCGTGCCCAGCATTTTGTGCGGCCACAGCCTGGGCGAATTTGTGGCGGCTCACCTGGCCGGCGTGTTTTCGCTCGCCGATGCGCTGCGCCTGGTCGCCGCCCGCGGCCGGCTCGTGAGCGGGCTGCCGCGCGGCAGTATGCTTTCGGTGCGCCTGCCCGCTGCCGAAGTCGAAGCCCTGCTGTCGCCCGGCCTCGACCTGGCCGCCACCAACAGCCCCCGCTTGTGCGTGGTGGCCGGCCCCGACGAAGCCGTTGCCACCTTCGCCCACCTGCTCGATGGGCGGGCTATTCCCAACAAGCTGCTGGCCACCAGCCATGCCTTTCACTCGGCCATGATGGAGCCGGTGCTGGCCAGCTTCACGCCGCTGGTAGCCAGCTTGGCCCTGAGCCGCCCGCAGGTGCCCGTCGTGTCCACCGTCAGCGGCACCTGGCTGACCGATGCGCAGGCCACCGACCCCGCCTATTGGACGCAGCACCTGCGGCGCACCGTGCGCTTTGCCGAAGCCCTCGAAACCCTCGGCACCCTGCCCCAGCCGCTGCTGCTCGAAGTAGGCCCCGGCAACACGCTGGCCGCCCTGGCCCGGCAGCAGCCCAGCCTGCGCCCCGCGCCGGTGCTGCCCGGCCTGCCCGCGCCCACCAGCCCCAGCACCGACAGCCACGCCGTGCTCAACACCCTGGGCCAGCTGTGGCTGCACGGCCTGGCGCCCACCTGGCCCGGCCTCTATGCTGGCCGGCCGGCGCGCCCTCGCGTGCTGCTGCCCACCTATGCTTTCGACCGGCACTACTGCTGGGTCGAGCCCCAGCTGCCGGCCCCGCCGCCCGCCGCCGGCTTGGTCGAGGCGGCCGAGCCAACTCCTCACGCTGCTATTTCTACCGCTAGTACGATGCGAAAAATTACGTTATTAAACCGGGTGCAAACGCTGCTGGAAGACGCTTCCGGCCTCGATTTGGTGGGCGCTACGCCCGATATGAGCTTTCTGGAGCTGGGTCTCGACTCGCTGCTGCTCACGCAGGTGGCGCTCACGCTCCAGCGCGAGTTTGGCCTGCCCATCACCTTCCGCCAGCTCAACGAGGAGTACGCCACGCTCGAAAACCTCGTGGCTTACCTCGACCAAAAACTGCCGCCTGATGCGCCTGCGCCCGCCGCGGTGCCAGTGGTAGCAGCGCCGCCAGCGCCTGTGGCGGCTCCTGCTACGGTGGCCTTTGCCGCCCCTGCTTATGCACCAGTGGCCGCGCCGCCCGCGCTGGCGGGCTCGGCGCTGAGCTTGCTTTCGCAGCAGCTGCACCTCATCGCGCAGCAGGTGGCGCTGCTGCAAGGTAGCGTTGGCGGCAGCCCGGTAGAGCCGGTTTTGGCGGCTGCGCCAGCTGGGGTGGCGGCCCCGGTTACGGCGGCCCCGCTGGTGGCGGCCGTGCCGGCTGTGCCCAATGCCCCAACGCCCGAAGCCGAAATCACGCCCGAAGAAGCCGTGGAGCTGAAGAAGCCTTTTGGGGCCACGGCCCGCATCGAGCGGCAGGCCACCGAGCTGAGCGCCACGCAGCGGGCTTTTTTGGATGACCTGACCCGGCGCTACAACCAGAAAACGGCCGCCAGCAAAGCCTATACCC
>JAKONR010000559.1 GCA_022701825.1 Hymenobacteraceae bacterium
GGCGAGGCGGTGCTCGGCCACGCGCAGGCCGGCCTCGCGCAGGCGGCGGTTGGTTTCGTACTTATTGATGGTCACGGCCGAGCTGGCCGCGCCCGAGCCGTTGTAGGGCAGGCCGTACTTCTCCAGCTCCTGCTGCAAGGCACCGTCCTCGCCGGGCCGGCCGTGCAGGGCAATGAACACCTCATCGGCCTTCTCGGCCAGTTCCGCGAAGCTCAGGCGGCGCGGCGCGGCCACCGGCTGCCCCGCGTAGGTGCCCGTGATGCCCGCCGCCTCCTGCCGAATGCGCGCCAGCACCGGGTGCGGCGCGTGCCCGGCCTCAGCCTGCTCGATTTTCTCGCGGATGTCGTCGGCGTTATCCTTGAGCATCACGTTGATGGATAGCTCATAAAGCCGAAACTCGTCGCTGTTGCCCGCCAGAAACACCGGCAGCGGCCGGTACTTGGTGCTGCTGCTCAGCTTCTCGTAGATGTTGCGCCCGCTCTCCACCGAAATGTGCCGCTCGGACGAGTAGCCGCCCATAATCACGGCCACGCGGATGCGCTCGTCGGTACCGCCATGGCGGCGGCTGATGGCGGCATCTAGCGCCTCCAATTGCGCCGCTAGCTGCACCGGCTTCATACCGGCGCGCCGACGGGCGGCCAGCGAAGTGCGGATGAGGTAGGTGAGAAACTGGCTGGGATTCAGCCCAATCTCGGCCGCCTGATGAAAGAAGAATGACGCCGGCAGCATCCCGCTCGTTGTATTCGGGTCGTTGAGAAAGATGGTGCCATCGGCCTGAATAAAGCCATCCAGACGGGCGTACACCTCGAAGCCGAAGGTGCTGAACATCTTCTGCGCCTCCTGCCGGATGCGCTCAATATCCGCCTCGGGCAGGTCGATGGGCGTGACTTTGCGGGCTAGGCCGGGCAGGTACTTGGCGCGGTAGTCGAAGACCTCGCTGCCCTTGATAATCTCGGTCGGCGGCAGGGCCAGCGGCTGGCCACGCTCCTTCTCAATGACGATACAGGAGAACTCTCGGCCGGCGATAAATTGCTCGATTAATACTCTTTGTTCGCCGCTAACACTCTTTATAGTGGCGATACCAGCTTTGGGGAAGCGGCGATTAAGAAAATCATATAGGTCTTCTGGGTGGTCAAAAATGGGCGCGACATAACCAGGGAGGGTGGCGCCGAAGCCTTCTTCCCAGGCCTCAGCTACTACCGGTAAGCCAATGCCTTCGCGAATGTCAGCGAGTTGGCGTATCAAAGCCAAACGGCCATTTTCATCTAGCGCAGCCCACTGCTCGCGGGTAATTGTGCGCTGGAATAAGGCTCGTTTTATGGCACCGCCAAACTCTTTTTCCTCATGCACAATGCTTACGCCAATGCTACTGCCCTGACGCGGTGCCTTCACCACTAGCGGTAATCCCAGCTCTGCTATTAAGCCCTGTATGTATTTGGGATGGCTAGCGCCGCTGGCCCATTCTTCGTCAATAATGCGAAACTTCGGCGTAGCCAGCCCCACGGCCTGCATCAGCCGCTTCTGCGCGATTTTGTCGATGCCTAGCGCCGAGGGCAGAATGCCCGAGCCCGAGTAGGGGATACCCACCCACTCCAGCAGGCCCTGAATGGCGCCGTCTTCGCCGCCCGGCCCGTGCAGGGCTAGGAAGGCAAAATCCATGAGCTTGGGCAACTCGCTAGCCTCTACGCGGCGGCCGACGTGGCCGATGAGGTCGGTCAGGGCCTCGTCGCTGAGTTCGCCCAGGTTTTCGAGGTAGAGCTGCCAGGGGTGGCGACTGGCGGGCAGCACGGCCGCCGGCGGGAAGAAGTCGCGGATGGTGCCCTTGTACAGGTACTGCAAGTCGAGCAGGATGAAATGTCCCTGGCTATCCACAAAAATGGGCACCGGCTGAAACAGGCCCTTGTCGAGGTTATCGAAAACGGTGCGCCCACCGGCAAAGGAAATTTCGCGCTCGCGCGAGGTGCCTCCGAAGAAAATACCAACTCTCATAAGTGCGGCAAAGGTAAGGAAGGGCGGCGGCGGAGTGGGCGCGCTGGCGCGAGGCACCTCACCCCCCGGCCCCCTCTCCAAAAAAGAGGGGGTGCCGACCGCGAGTAGACATGGGCCCGCCTCCAAAAGGCGTTAGGCTCCCCCTCTTTTTTGGAGAGGGGGTCGGGGGGTGAGGTGCGCGTTAGGTTAGCTGCGCCCGCAACTCGGCCACCAGTGCCGCATCCGTTTCCCAGCGCGCCGCCGCAAACAGCCCTGCGCCTGGCTCGGCTGGCACCACCCGCTTGGCGCTGGCGTGAAACTCGCGTGCGCCCGTGGCCGCCGCCAGCGCCCGCAGGTTGGCGGCGGTAATGCCCGCGCCGGGCATAAGCTGGATGCGGCCGGCTGCCTGCGCTACCAGCGCGGCCAGCTGCGCCTGGCCCGCTTCGGCGGTGGCCTGGCCGCCGGAGGTGAGCACCCGCTGGCAGCCCAGCGCAATGATGTCTTCCAGCGCCCGCGCCTGGTCGGGGCAGGCATCGAAGGCGCGGTGGAAGGTGATGGGCAGCGGGCCGGCCGCGGCTATCAGCTCGCGGCACGCGGCTAGGTCTACGCGGCCAGCCGCGTCGAGCGCACCTAGCACCACGCCGGCGCAGCCCAGCTCGCGGCACGCCGCAATGTCGTCTTTCATAATAGCCAGCTCATTGGCATCGTACACGAAGCCGCCCGGCCGGGGCCGGATGAGCCCAAATACCGGCAAACTGACCCGCGCCAGCACCTGCCGGATGAGGCCGTAGGAGGGCGTGATGCCGCCCTGCTCCAGGTTTTGGCACAGCTCGAGGCGGTGCGCGCCGCCCGCCTGCGCGGCCAGGGCCGAGGCCAGCGAGGCGGCGCAGATTTCCAGCGCGTAGCTCACTTGAGGAAGAATTCGGCGTCGAGCAGGCGCGGGGTGTCGGTGGTGCTCAGGGCGTAATTGAAGCCTTTTTGGAGGGCGTAGGAGCCGGCTTCGCCCTTCGCATTCAAGGCAATAAAGGCGACTTGAATGTCCTTGGCCTTGGCACCCTTGATGGCGGCGATGCGCTCGACGGCCTCCCGGCAGGCGGCCTGCGGCGAGCGGCCCTGGCGCATCAATTCTACCACGGTGTGCGCCCCGGCCATGCGAATCACGTCTTCGCCCTGGCCGGTGGCGGCCGCCGCGCCCACGGCCGGGTCCACAAACAAACCCGCGCCAATGATGGGCGAGTCGCCCACCCGGCCGCGCATCTTGAAGGCCATGCCGCTGGTGGTGCAGCTGCCGCTGAGGCGGCCCTGCGCATCCATGGCCAGCATGGCGATGGTGTCGTGGTTGGGGGCACCGCCGGCCGGGCCCACGGCCCGGCGGCCCGAGTTTTCAACGTTGAGCACGGGCCGGTACTGGCTGGTTTTGAGCCACTCGCGGTATTCTTTTTCGGCGTCGGCGCTCAGCTTGTTGGGCTCTAGGGCGAAGCCCTGGGCCAGGGCAAACTGCTGCGCGCCTTCGCCCACCAGCATTACGTGGGGCGTGCGCTCCATTACGCGGCGCGCCACGCTGATGGGGTGCTTGATGCGCTCGAGCGCGGCCACGCTGCCGCAGTTGAATTGGTGGTCCATGATGCAGGCGTCGAGGGTCACGTGGCCGTCGCGGTCGGGGCGGGCCCCCAGGCCCACGCAGCAGTTTTGCTCGTTTTCGGTCACCATCACGCCGGCCTCCACGGCGTCGAGGGCGTAGCCGCCGGAGCCCAGTATTTTCCAGGCCCCGCGGTTGGCATTCAGGCCCGCGTCCCAGGTCGAGATGACGATGGGTTTGCCCGTGAAAGGGGCCGCGGGCAGGGCCACGGCGGCGAGCGGCGCGGCGGCCAGCCCGGCCAGGCCCGCGGCAGATGAGTGAAGAAAGCGGCGGCGCGAGGACATGAAAAAGCAGCGTTGTGTTAAGCAAAAGTAAAGGCGCCGGGCAGTAAGCCTTAGCTTGCCAAAATACCGCCCATCTTTCCCGGCAGGCTAAAGCTTGCTGCCCAGCGCGCCGGGTGCTTTCGCGGTGCCGGCTGATAAGCGGCGCGCACGGGCTGCCCCAGCGCGCCAACCCGGCGGCCATTTCTGCGGTAATGCAAACCAAAGCCTGCAAAAAATGCACCTTTGCGCTACCAATTTACCACTTCACCTTTTCACCACCTCACCAACTCCGTGAACACGCTCGATAACTTCAATTTTGCCGGCCACCGCGCCGTGGTGCGCGTCGATTTTAACGTGCCGCTCGATAAAGACCTGCACATCACCGACGATACGCGCATTCGGGCGGCCACGCCTACCATCAAAAAGATTCTGGCCGATGGCGGCTCGGTGGTGCTGCTCTCGCACCTGGGCCGGCCCAAGGGCGGCTACGAAAAGAAATACTCGCTCGAAAGCCTCGTGCTGCGCTTGCAGCAGGAGTACGGCCAGGACGTGATTTGGGGCGGCGACGTGCTGGGCGACGAGGCGCTGGCCAAGGCCCAGGCCTTGCAGCCCGGCCAGGTGCTGCTGCTCGATAACGTGCGCTTTCACAAAGAGGAAGAGGCCGGCGACGAGCAATTCGCCCAGCGCCTCGCGCAGTTTGGCGACGTGTACGTGAACGACGCCTTCGGCGCGGCGCACCGCCGCCACGCCTCCACGGCCGTGATGGCGCACGCCTTCAGCCCCGAAAACCGGGTGGGCGGCTACCTGCTGCAAGGCGAGCTCGACAACGCTCAAAAGGTGCTCGAAAACCCCGAGCGGCCGTTTACGGCCATCATGGGCGGGGCCAAAATCTCGGATAAAATTCTCATTATTGAGAAGCTGCTGGACAAGGTGGACAACCTGCTCATCGGGGGCGGCATGGCCTACACCTTCGCCGTGGCGCAGGGCGGCCACGTGGGCTCGTCGCTACTGGAGGCCGATAAGGTAGAGCTGGCTAAGCAACTGATAGCGAAGGCGAAAGAAAAGGGCGTGAACCTGGTGCTGCCCGGCGACAGCGTGATTGCCAACAAGTTTGCCAACGACGCTGACACCGATATTGCTTCCAACCTATCCATCCCCGATACCTGGATGGGCCTCGACCTGGGCCCCGACGCGCGGGAACAGTTTTCGGACATCATTCTGGACTCGAAAACCATCTTGTGGAACGGCCCGATGGGCGTGTTTGAGATGAGCAACTTCGCGGTGGGCACCGAGTACGTGGCCCGCGCCATTGCCGACGCTACCTCGGCCGGGGCCTACTCGCTCATCGGGGGCGGCGACTCGGCGGCGGCGGTGCAGCAGCTCGGCTACGGCGACCGCGTGAGCTACATCTCGACCGGCGGCGGTGCGCTGCTGGAGTTTATGGAAGGCAAAGAGCTGCCCGGCGTAACGGCGCTGGGATAGAGAGAATTAGGAATTAAAAATTAGGAATTAGGAATTGATAGAGGGATTCACGACGAGCCGTTTTTTGAGTCTGGTTGCTGCTCAATTCCTAATTCCTGATTTTTAATTCCTAATTCCCCCGGCAACGACGCGGCGCGTTTGGCAGTATAGACGGGTGTTCTTACCCTGTTTTTTGCCTTTTCCCCCATGACTAACCGCGAAGTAGAATACGCCAAAATGGCCCGCCAGCTGTACCGAGTGCTAACCGACCAGCGCCCGCAGTGGGAAGACCGCAACCCGGCCGCCGTGGCCGATTTTGAGCAGCTAAATGCTTACCTGCAAGCCATTGATGAAGTAGCTACCCGCCAGGGCGGCCAGGGCAGCGCCGAGTACAGCGACGCCCGCGACCGCGCCGAGCACGCCGCCGAAGAAGCCGCCGGCCGCCTCGTGCGGGGCCTGCGCACGCTGCACGGCTCGGTACCCAACCCGGCCATTGCTAACGCGGCCAGCTACACCCCCGACCAACTCGACCCGCTGCACGGCCCCGACCTGCTGGCCGCGCTCAATGAGATTGCCGCCGCGGCCGACGGCGTGCGCCCGCTGCTGGCCAACGGCGGCGTGAGCGACGAGCACGTCGACGCGCTTACCAATGCCATCAACCTTTACACGCCGCTGTCGGAAGTGCCTAGCAGCACCCAAAGCCAGGGTGGCAAGCTCAGCGGCACGGCCCGCGAGCTGACCAAGAGCCTGCGCGGCGTGGTGCAGCGCTTCGACCAGCTCATCGACTCGCTGCGCGAAGAAATTCCGGGCCTGGCCCAGCGCTACGACGAGGCCCGGGCGGCTGACCCCAACTACGTGCAAAACAGCATGGGTAGCGGCCCCCGCACGGGTGGCGACGGCTCGGAGGGCGGCGTGGGCCGCGAAGTAGCCGGCAATGCCTTCGGCCCCGAAGCCCAGCCATTCCAATAAGTCACGGATTTTTCGGATTAGCCCGACTTAATCGGATTTTGTAGACGACGCAAAAAGGCCGCCCGAATGGGCGGCCTTTTTGGTTTTCCAGCGCTGCGGGTTTATTTCAGCAATGAGCTATTTTCCAGCAAATTAGTAGTTCTTCCGGCTACCCTCACCCAAGTAGCCAGCCACGCCAGCGGCGTATCCGTTACATCCTAAAAATCCGTTTGAATCTGCGGTCAATTAACGAATAGCGGCTCTAGCCGCTGGCCCATGCTGCGAATGCGCCGCTCCGACACCCGGCCCGTGAGGCGGGTGCTCAGGGCCCGTGCCTCGGCGGTGCTGAGCACGCCCAGCTCGTGCAGCCAGGCCAGGCGGCGCAGCTGCGGCTCGATGTAGCCCAGCGGGTTGATGCTGGCGTATTCGCGGCGCAGGTAGGCCTTGGTGTGGGTGTTGACCTGGTCGGCGAAGGCGCGCACCTGGCGGCGGTCGCGCGGGTGGTCGGCCAGCACCAGCTGGAGGCGGCCGGTGTGCAGGATGGCCTGGTGCCACCAGTTGTTCCAGGCGTAGTAGAGGGCCAGCGCCACCAGCAGCCCGGTAGCGGCCAGGGCCAGCGGCCAGGCGCTAAGCGCCGCCACGGCCACGTATAGCGCGTATAAGCCCAGTCCTAGCCAGCGCAGGGGGTGGCCGGGTACCGCCCGGCGGTACTCCAGGCGCACGGGCAGCAGCTCCTCGTAGGGTATCTCGACGGCAATATCGACCTGCCCCCGGCCATCGCGCTGGCTCACATAAAAGCCGTGCTCGCGCAGCGTAAAGTGGGTAGAGCGGGTAAGCTGGCTTTGTTGAAAGTGCATAGAAGCAGTAAAAATACGGCCGGATGAGCGAGTTGGCGAAAGGGTAAAGGATTGGGTTGTGGCTGAGCGAATTGTCGAATCAGCAAGGATAAGTTTCGCTTACATGCTCGCTCGCAGCTCACTCATTCACACATCACGCTTTCGCCAACTCACTCAGCTAAACGCAAACGGCGACGACGAAAAGCAGAGCGCAAACAGCACGACCATAATCCAGCCCAGCACCTGGCGGCCGACGCCGAGGGGCCGTTCGTCGGGTGCGGCGGGGTGGTAGATGCCCGAAACCCGCCCCAGCAGCAGCCCAAAAAGCAGCCAGCCCGGCTGCCCCTCGATGCCCGGCAGCAGCGTAGCCAGGGCCAACTGGCCCGCCCAGACAAGCGCCGCCAGCGCCAGCACCTGCCGGGGCCGGGGCAAGGCTTTGCGGAATACCAGCCACAGGTACAGCGCGTACGGTGTGCCGCCGTAGGTCCAGGTTTGCCAGTCGCTGCGCAATGAAAAGATGCCCAGCCCCGCGTAAAAAATGAAGGCCACAAACAGCAGCCCCGAAAGCCGCCCCGCCCGGCGCGGCCCCAGCAGCCCATACAGGATGTGCCCGCCGTCGAGCTGCCCAATGGGAATGAGGTTGAGGGCCGTGAAGAACAGGCTCAGCTCGCCGGCTACCAATAAAGGGTAGTGCAGCAGCTCGTTGGGGTGGGGGAGTAGAGTAGGGTCGGCGAGCCAGCGTTCGAGCCATTGGTAGAGTAGCGGGCGGCTGAGCGTGAGGCTGGGCTGGCCCTGATAGGCCTGCGCATAGTCGGCGCCGTAGCGCACGAATTCGGGGTGCACGTGCTGCACGTAGGCCAGCGGGTCGGGCAGGTGCGTGAAGCCGTAGGCCAGCACGCCCACTGCCACCACCAGCCCCGCCAGCGGCCCGGCTAGGCCAATATCAAAGAACTCGCGGCGCGAAAAAATGGCTTCCCTGATGCGAATAACCGCCCCAAACGTGCCCAGTCCCAGCGGAAACGGAATGTAGTAGGGCAGCGAGGTGCGCACGTGGTTGTAGCGCGCCACGAAGTAGTGCCCAAACTCGTGCACCGTGAGCACGCCCAAAAAGGCCAGCGCGTAGGTGAAGCCGCGCCCCAGCTCCTCGGCCCGCTGGGCGGCGGGCAGCCCAACTACCGAAAAATCAACAAAATCGAGGCCGCCCCGCGTGAGGCTGATGCCCGCCAGCACGGTAGTAGCCAGCGTAAGCATAAACAGC
>JAKONR010000565.1 GCA_022701825.1 Hymenobacteraceae bacterium
CGTGTCGGCACTCTACGGCGGCTACATCGCGGCCAACGTGCTGAAGTGGCACTGGTGGCGCTTCAACGCCACGGGCTTTTTTGTGGGGATGCTGGCGGGCATCGTGGCGGCCCTGATTTTTGGGGTGCTGCTGCCGGCCAGCAGCCTGCTCTACTGGTTTCCGCTGCTGTTTGCCATTTCGCTGGGCGGCTCGGTGGCGGGCACCTACCTGGCGCCGCCCACCGAGGCGGCGGTGCTGCACCGCTTCTACACCACGGTGCGCCCCTGGGGCTTTTGGGGGCCGGTGCTGGCGCAGGTGCAGGCCCAAAACCCCGCCTTTCAGCCTAACCGCAACTTCGGGCGCAACGCCCTCAACGTGGGGCTGGGCATCATTGCCCAGCTCTGCCTCACCATTCTGCCCATGTACCTGCTGCTGCGGCAGCACCTACCGCTGCTACTGGTGGCGGCCACTCTGGTGGTGGTGGGCACCATCCTGAAAAAAACCTGGTGGAACCGCCTCGCCGACGATTAGAAGGCTGTGCTCGCCAAAACAACCGTTTTGGGCTGGCCCAAAAAGCTGCTTATTATCCCGCTTTCGATAGCTGCCTGAGGGCTTTCTAACATTTACCAAACGCCGGCCGCTACGCGCTGGCAGTCAAAAAAGTATGTCTCCTGCCTTCGACCGCCGCTATCGCTTGCTGCACGGCCAGCAGCAGCACCTGCTCGCCCTACCCAACCCGCCCGAAGAGCTGGGCAACGGCATTTATACCCGCTACGCGCACCCGGTGCTCACGGCGGCCCACGCCCCGCTGGCCTGGCGCTACGACCTCAACCCCGCCACTAACCCCTTCCTGATGGAGCGCATCGGGGTAAACGCGGTGTTCAATGCCGGGGCCATCAAGTGGCAGGGCCGCTACGTGGTGGTGGCGCGGGTGGAAGGCAATGACCGCAAGTCGTTCTTTGCGGTGGCCGAGAGCCCGAATGGGGTCGATAACTTCCGCTTCTGGGAGCGCCCCATTACGCTGCCCGAAACCGACGAGCCCGACACCAACGTGTACGATATGCGCCTGGTGGCGCACGCCGATGGCTGGGTCTACGGCCTGTTTTGCACCGAGCGCCGCGACCCCGCCGCCCCGGCCGCCGACCAGTCGGCCGCGCTGGCCCGGTGCGGCATTGCCCGCACCAAAGACCTGGTAGCCTGGGAGCGCCTGCCCGACCTGACCACCAACTCGGCCCAGCAGCGCAACGTTGTGCTGCACCCCGAGTTTGTGGAAGGCAAGTATGCCTTTTACACCCGCCCGCAGGATGGCTTTATCGACGCGGGCACGGGCGGCGGCATCGGTTTTGGCCTGACCGAGACCATCGAGCAGGCCCGAATAGGGGAGGAGGTGCTGCTCGATAAAAAACAGTACCACACCATTTCGGAGCTGAAAAACGGCCTCGGTCCCGCGCCGCTCAAAACCGAGCTGGGCTGGCTGCACCTGGCCCACGGCGTGCGCAACACCGCCGCCGGGCTGCGCTACGTGCTGTATCTGTTTCTGACCGACTTGCACGAGCTGACCCGCATCACGCACAAGCCGGCCGGTTACTTCCTGGCCCCCGAAGGCGAGGAGCGCGTGGGCGACGTGTCGAACGTAGCCTTCGCCAACGGCTGGATTCTGGACGACGATGGCCGGGTGTGCATCTACTACGCCTCGTCCGACACGCGCCTGCATGTGGCCACGAGCACCCTCGCGCAGCTGCTCGACTACGTGGTGCACACGCCCGCCGACGGGCTGCGCTCGGCGGCCTCGGTGCAGCAAATCAACCAGCTGATTGACCACAACCAGCACCTACCCGCCCCCTCCGTGGCCGACCGGGTAGCCAGGGCCGTAGAGCAATAGCAGCATGTGGCAAGCAGCTGAATTTCAACGTGAACTGACCAGCATCCTGCGCTACTGGGCTACTTACGTGCCCGACCCCGAGCACGGCGGCTTCTACGGCCAGCTCGACAACGACAACCAGCCCGACCGCCTGGCCCCCAAAGGCGCGGTGCTGAATGCGCGCATCTTGTGGGCTTTCGCGGCCGCCTACCACCACCAGCCGCACCCCGAGTACCTGGCCGTGGCCCGGCGCGCCTACGCCTACTTCGTGGCGCACTTTCTGGATGCCGAGCACGGCGGCGTGTACTGGTCGGTGGACTACCAGGGCCGGCCGCTCGATACCAAAAAGCAGGTGTACGCGCTGGCGTTCGGCATCTACGGCCTGGCCGAATACTACCGGACCAGCGGGGAGACCGAGGCGCTGCACCACGCCCAGGCGCTGTACCGCACCATCGAGGCCCGCGCCTTCGACCCCGAGCGCGGCGGCTACTTCGAGGCCTACGCCCGCGACTGGCAGCCCCTGGCCGACCTGCGCCTGAGCGCCAAGGATGCCAACGAGAAAAAGACCATGAACACCCACCTCCACGTGCTGGAGGCCTACGCCACTCTCTACAAGGTGTGGCCCAATGCCGGGCTGCGTCAGCAGCTCCAGGGGCTGCTGCAAGACTTCGCCGGCCGCATCATCGACCCGCAAACTGCCCACCTCACGCTGTTTTTCGACGAAGACTGGCAGCCCAAGCCCGCCGCCATCTCATTTGGCCACGACGTGGAGGCCGCCTGGCTGCTGCTCGAAGCCGCCGAGGCGCTGCACGAGCCGGCCCTTATCGAGCAGTTTCGGGCGCTGGCAGTGCAGCTGGCCGCCGCCGCCGCCGAGGGCCTGGCCCCCGATGGCAGCCTGCGCTACGAGCTGGAGCCCGGCGGCCACTGGGCTGCCGACCGCCACTGGTGGGTGCAGGCCGAAGCTGTGGTGGGCTTCTATAACGCCTACCAGGTGAGCGGCCGGGATGAGTTTCGGGCGTACAGCGAGGGCGCGTGGCGCTTCATTCAGCAGCACCTGCTCGACCAGACGCGCGGGGAGTGGTTCTGGGGCGTGCGGCCCGACTACTCGCTCATGCCCGGCGAGGACAAGGTAGGCCCCTGGAAGTGCCCCTACCACAACAGCCGCACCTGCCTTGAAATGCTGCGCCGGCTTGGCGCTACTGCTTGAGCGGCAAGTGCATCGCGCCTGCCGCTGGCACCAACGGGGCCAGCGGCGACGGGCAGGTTAAAACAGCGCTAGCAGACGGGCCATAAAAATACCTATCGAAGGCCCCAAAAGTCGCATTGAATAAGCAATTGATGAACAGCTGTCATGTTCTTGCTAAATCGTTTTTGCATTTGCATTTTAAGTATAAGTAAACGGTAAAATATCATTACCCTAAGTAAAAAAACGAACCTGACCTTTGACTCCTTATCTCCCATCCACTTTACCGTTTTATGAGAACTTTTCTACAGACTGCCGTGGTGCTCTTGTGTAGCACTACGCTGGCTTTTGCCCAGCAGCGTAGCGTGCAGGGCACCGTGACCGACACCAAGGGCGAGCCGGTACCGGGGGCCACCATTCTGGTGAAAGGCACCACTGTCGGGGTTACGGCCGGGGCCGACGGCAAATTCCAGATAGGCTTGCCCACTGGCGCTACTACGCTGGTGGTGAGCTCGGTGGGCTCGAAAACGCAGGAACTGCCCATCGGCTCCAGAAGTGATTTTCGCATTACCCTCGACGCCGATGCGCAGAGCCTGAACGACGTGGTGGTAGTGGGCTACGGCACGGCCCGCAAAAGCGACCTCACGGGCGCGGTGGCCAGCGTAAGCAGCGCCCAGCTCACGCAGGTAGCCACCGCCGACCCGGTGCAGGCCCTGCAAGGCCGGGTGGCCGGCGTCGATATTACCGCCAACAGCGGCCAGCCGGGTGCGGGCACCCGCATCCGGGTGCGGGGCGTGGGCACCATCAACAACAGCGACCCGCTGTACGTGGTGGATGGCGTGCAGATTGCCGACATCAGCTTCTTGCTGCCCACCGACATTGAGTCGACCGAAATCCTGAAGGATGCCTCGGCCACGGCCATCTACGGCTCGCGCGGGGCCAACGGCGTGGTGCTCATCACCACCAAGCACGGCAAGGCGGGCAAGACGCAGTTTAACCTGTTCGGCTACACGGGCTTTCAGCAGATTCGGCGCACGCTGCCCCTGACTAATTCCCAGCAGTATGCCACCCTCGTGACGGAGGCCTACACCAACGGCGGCGGCGTTGTGCCCAGCGACTTCGCCCCCATCCTGACCAACGGCCTACAGGGCGGCGCGGGCTTCGACTACCAGAGCTTTGTGCTGCAAAAAGGCCTGATTACCAACTACAGCTTGTCGGCCTCGGGCGGCACCGACCAAAACCGCTACCTCATCAGCGGCAACTACTTCCAGCAGAACGGCATCGTGCAGCAGTCGGGCCTGAAGAAGTACGTGGTACGCCTCAACGACGATGCCACGCTGACCAAGTTTCTGAAGGCGGGCGTATCGGCCACCTTCACCAGTTCGAACCAGACCGGCGCGGGCGACGGCACCGGCAATCCGTTTTACAGCACCGTGCTGCAAAACGCCATTCAGGCCAACCCGATTATTGGGCCCTACAATACCGACGGCAGCTACTCGTACAACACCATTACGAGCTTTACGCCCAACCTGGCGCGCTACCTCACCGAGCAGGAATACAATAAAACGACGAACACCACGCTTTTCAGCAGCGCCTACCTCGATGTGACGCTGCTCAAAAACCTGACGTTCCGTTCCACGTTCGGCATCAACTACAACAACGTGCATCCCAAGGCGTACCTGCCGCAGTACTACCTGGGCCCCAACGACCAGCGCTCGCAGAGCGCCCTGGTGGAGTCGCGCATCGAGAACGTGAGCTGGGTGTGGTCGAACTACTTCAACTACAACAAGACCTTCGCCGACAACAGCAGCCTCTCCTTCACCCTGGGCCAGGAAGCGCAGCGCGGCTACGGCAGCGGCATCTCGGTAACGGGCTACGACGTGCCCGCCGACGCCACCCTGCAATACCTCTCGGCGGCCCGCGCCACTAACCCCGCCATTCGCAGCTCGCAGTACGATGGCTCGCTGCTCTCGTACTTCGGCCGCGCCAACTACAATTTCCGCGACCGCTACCTCGTGACGGGTACCCTGCGCTTCGACCAGACCTCGCGCTTCCTGGGCTCGCAGCGCACGGGCGTGTTCCCGTCGGTGGGGGCTGCCTGGAACATCTCGAATGAGAACTTCCTAAAGGATGTCACGGCCGTGTCGCAGGTGAAGCTGCGCGCCAGCTTCGGCTCGGTGGGCAACCAGAACGCCGCCCCCAACTACGGCTACGCCTCTACGGCCGTCAACAACCAGAACTACGTGTTTGGCGTCGACCAGTCGCGGGCCCCCGGCCTGGCCATTGCCACGCTCAGCAACCCGGCCCTGAAGTGGGAAACGGCCGTGACGGGCGACGTTGGCATCGACGCCTCGTTCCTGGATAATCGCCTGACCTTCACCGGGGACTACTTCCAGCGAACGACCAAGGACATGATAGCCCTGCTGCCCGTGCCCGACTACCTGGGCCAGGCCCCGGCCAGCGCCAACGTGGGTACGCTGCGCAACCGCGGCTTGGAGCTGGCCCTGAGCTACCGCAGCGAAATTGGCAAGCTCCAGTACAACGTAGGCGTAAACTTCACCAAGATTAACAACGTCATCACCGACCTGGGCGGGGCCAACCCCATTGCCAGCGGCAACGTGCTCTCGCAAATCGGCAACACGACCCGCACCGCCGTGGGCCGCGAAATTGCCTACTTCTACGGCTTGCAGGCCCTGGGCATCTTTCACTCGCAGGCCGAGGCCGACGGCTACCTGAACGCGGCCGGCACCGTCTTGCAGCCCGGTGCCAAGGCGGGCGACGTGAAATACCAGGACGTGAATGGCGACGGTAAGATTGATGGCTCGGACTACACCTACCTGGGCAGCGCCACGCCCAGCTTCACCTACGGCGTGTCGCTGAACCTGGCGTACAGCAACTTTGACTTCAAGGTGCTGCTCTACGGCGTGCAGGGCGCGGAGGCCATCAACGCGGCGGCCTTCAACCTAAGCAAATCGAGCAACTTTGCCGGCTTGTGGACCAACTTTTACGCTGACCGCCTCGACCGCTGGACGCCCACTAACCCCAACGGCAACCAGCCCCGCCTGACCTCGAACGACACCAATAACGGCGGAGGCTACAACGACAAGTTCAGCAGCCGCTACGTGGAAAACGCCAGCTTCCTGCGCGCCCGCAACATGGAGCTGGGCTACTCGCTGCCCAAGGTGGTGCTGGATAAGTTCAGCATCAATGGCTTCCGGGTGTTTGCCTCGGTCGACAACGTGTTCACCCTCACCAAGTATCGTGGCCTGGACCCCGAGATTTCGGCCACCGGCTACTATGGCAACCCGCTGGCCTACGGCGTCGACTTCGGCAATTACCCCCAGGCCCGCACGTACCGCCTGGGCCTCAACGTACAGTTCTAAGGCTTATCCCACCCGTTATAGCAGATGAAAACCTCTTCCACGGCCCGTATACTGGCCTTCGCCACCCTGCTGGGCATGGCCCCCGGCTGCAAAAGCTTTCTGGATAAAGACCCCCTGGGCACCATCACCCAGTCCAACCTTTTCAACGACCCCACCAACGCGGTGCAGGCCGTAAACGCCGTCTACGACGCGGCAAGCTGGGACCAGGGCCCCAAGTTTGGGGTGGGCGACTACGTGGGCCAGACCTACGAATGGATGTTTGGCGACGTCATGACCGACGACGCCGAGAAGGGCAGCACGCCCAGCGACTTTACGCCCCTCGCCGAAATAAAGAACTGGACGCTCACGCCCTCCAACTCGCCCATTACCTCGCTTTGGGTGCATAGCTTCACGGGCATTGCGCGGGCTAATACCGTGACTAACAACATCGACGCGGGCACCATCAACGCTTCGCTGAAAGCGCGCCTCAAGGGCGAGGCGTTGTTTTTGCGGGCCTATTTCTACTTCAACCTCGTAAAGTCGTTCGGGGGTGTGCCGCTGTTTGAGCAGGCCGTGCTGCCCACGGCGGCCGCCAACGTGAGCCGCGCTACCATCGCCCAAACCTACGCCTTCATCGAGAAAGACCTGAAGGCCGCCGCTGCCCTGCTGCCCGAGAAGGGGGCCTACGCCACGGCCGACCTGGGCCGCGCCACCAAGGGCGCCGCCAACGGCTACCTGGCTCGCGCCATCATGTACCAGCTTGGCACCGACAACACGAATGCTCACACCTGGCAGGAAGTCTACGACCTCACGAACACCATCATTGCCTCGACCCAGTACAGCCTATTGGCCAACTACGCGGCCATTCACCAAGATATCGGCGAAAACAGCAGTGAGTCGCTGTTTGAGATTCAGTTTGGGACATCCAACGATACCTACGGTCCCATTTCGGTAGGCACCACCAACAACGTTTTTCAGAATAACCGCAAGACCTTCGGCTACGGCTTCAACAACCCGACCCAGAACCTGTACGACGAGTTTGAGGCTAACGACCCGCGCCGTGAAGTCACCTTCATCAAAAATAACGACGTGGTGCTAGGGGTGGTCAACGTGGTAGACCGCTCCGAAAACGACACCGGCTACCTGAGTCG
>JAKONR010000130.1 GCA_022701825.1 Hymenobacteraceae bacterium
GGCCTGGGGCGTGCGCCAGGGCCTGCTCGACAAAGCCCAGTACCAGCCCCTCATCGCCAAAGCCTGGAATGCTATGGCCACCGAATGCGTGCACCCAGACGGCTTTTTGGGCTACGTGCAGGGCACCGGCAAAGAGCCCAAAGACGGCCAGCCGGTGAGCTATACCAGCAAGCCCGACTTTGAGGACTACGGCCTGGGCTGCTTCCTGCTGGCGGGCAGCGAGGTGTATAAGCTGAAGTAGCCATAAACGCCCGTCATGCTGAGCGGAGCGCAGCGGAGTCGAAGCATCTCTACCGCTTCGTTGCTGACGACAGAAATTACTATGCTAAAGAGATGCTTCGACTCCGCTGCGCTCCGCTCAGCATGACGGACGCTTTGTGCTGATTTGACACGTTCCTACTGCACCCTCCGCACCTTCACCGGCTTGCCCGGCTGCGTAAACAGCACGCCATTCGTCACGACCGAGTCGCCGGGGGCGAGGCCGCTCACCACGGCGATTTTATCGTCTTGGCGGTCGCCGGTTTTCACGTCCTGCATCTGGGCTTTGCCGTGCTTCACCAGCACCACCTGGTCCGATTTGTCACCGGGCATGATGGCGTTGGTGGGCAGCACTACGCGGCGGCGGGCCGCGCCGGTGGCCACCTGCACCCGCGCAAAGGTGCCGGGGCTAAGCTGCGTGCCGGCCGGCAGCAGGGCGCGCACCGTTAGGTTGCGGGTAGTTTGGTTGAGCTGGCTTTCGAGGGCCTGCACCGTGGCCGGGTAGCGGCGTGGCGGGGTGCCGGCGAAGTTTACCGTCACTTTCGTGCCGGGCTGCACGAGGTTGTTGTACGCCTCGGGCAGGGTAAAATCGACCTTCAACTTATTGTCGGCCTGCAAGGTAGCAATGATGGTAGTCGGCGTCACGTAAGCGCCCGTGCTCACCTGGCGCAGGCCCAAAACCCCGGTAAACGGGGCGCGCACCACCGTTTTGGCGATGAGCGCCTGGGTGTAGGCGGCATCGGCCTGGCCGCTCTGCACCTGGCTCACGGCCAGGTCGTAGTCGGCCTGGTTTACGCCCTGCACCTTCAGCAATTTCTCCAGGCGATTCACCGAAAGCTGGGCCACGCGCAGCACGGCGGTGGTTTTCTGGAGCTGGGCGCGCAGGTCGGCGTCGTTGATGCGGGCGATGATGGTGCCTTTAGCCACCCGCTGGCCCTCCTGCACGTTGAGGCTGGTGAGGCGGCCGCTCACCTCGGGGTGAAGCTCCACGAAGTCGTTGGCCACCACGGTGCCATTGGCCTCAATAGAATCGCTCACCGACGAGGGGCGGGCGATGAGGACATCGACCAGGGCGGGGCCGTTATTTTTTTTGCCGTCCTTGCCTTTTTCGCCGCCCTTGGCCTCGTCGGGCTTGGCGTGGCAGGCGGCCAGCAGGGTCAAAATTCCGCAGGCCAGGGGCCGGCCGGCCGGGATAGAAAAGCGCATAAGGGAGAAAAGGAAAGTAGGCGAGCGGGCTTGTCGGCCAGGCGGCGATAAAAATTTGCCGCTCAGCTAAAAGCCAGCCCGTCAGGCAAGCAGGGCGAGCTCCGCACAACGGCCCGCGTACACATTGGGTTCAGCAACTGCAAAGGACGCGGGCGCGCCGCCAACGTTGCACCCGCCGCCCATTACCTTGCCTTTATGAAAAAGCCCGCCACCCCGCCGCCCGCCGCCCCACCCCAGGAGCGCAATTTCTTCCACGACGTGCACCAGGTTACGCGCCTCGTGCCGCCGGGCCGCGTCACGAGCTACGGGGCCATTGCCCACTACCTGGGCAGCGGGCGCGGGGCGCGCACGGTGGGCTACGCCCTCATGGCCGCCAACCTCGACGCCATTACGCTGCAAAACGAGCCGCCCGTGCCCGCCCACCGCGTCGTCAATCGCCTGGGGCAGCTCACGGGGCGGCACCACTTTCCTACGCCCACCGCCATGCAGGAGCGCCTGGAGGCCGAAGGCGTGCGGGTGGAAGACGACACTGTGGTGGACTTCGAGAAGCTATTCTGGAACCCGGCCACGGAGCTGGAGTAGGGCCGCGCCGTGGGGCAAAAACCCAAAGACTGCCGGTGATAAAATTACCAGCAGCCTCTGGGCAAGCGTGCGTGTCGGCGACTGGTGGGGCTTCTGCACAAGAGCCCCAGAGAAGGGAAGACGGGTCAGCTTCCAGCCGTTTTTACTGTCCTTGCGCGCTACCAGCACGTAGGAGCCCGTGTCAAGGCTGCCCTTGAGGGGCGGTAGCCTCGGCCGGCGGCGGGCCAGCATTGCCGGAGTGGGGCCGGGTAGGGCGGCCAGCGGTAGCAGGGCGGTTTTTATGCCTGAAAGGCGGGTTTTGCGGGTTGTAGAGAATGGAGCCGGCTTATTTTTGGCGGCCAAGCGAAAGCGCAGGCCAGGCGGCCGCAGCCCCCATAGCGGCTGGCAGGCGGGCTCCCAGCCGCTTGGGGGGCTGCGCACAAGGCGACTAGTACTTATTGGCCCGGGCGGGGGCTGCGGCTATGTGAACGTAGGTAAGCTGCCAGGTAGCGCCTTCCTTGCGGGGCAGCGTTATGTAAGAGCCGTGGCCCCCGCCGCCTTTCGGCAGGTTAGCCATTGGCTTGATGTCGTAGGTGTACTAGCCCGTTTCGTAGCCCATGGTGGCGGCGCTGCCCGATGGCAGGTGCGTAAGCGTTAGGGTACTACGAAGGCTAACTGTCTGCTTCAGCCAGGCCGTGCTTACCGAATCGCGGCCACTTAGCACGGCCTCCGTGGTGACGTGAAACCGCACGTTCTTGGCCAGGCAGGCGGTGGCGGTGACCAAGTTTTGCTGCGCGAGGGCAGCCGTGACCTGCTGCGTGAGGGCGGCCATACTGGCCGGGCCAGCCGCAGCGAGGCGGGCAGCAGCCTGGCGGGGCAGCGTAGTCCTCATAGGTGGCGGAGGGGGTAGGGGGCGCGCCAGAACTACCACGCAAGCAAGGTGCTACTTCGCCTCGCAAAGCATACTATGCTAAAACCCGTATCACTACCGGCCTGGGCCGCGCGGGGTGGCGGCGGCCGCTGGGGCGGGCACCGCCGCTGGGTGGGGCGGGGCGGGCACCCAGCGGCGGTGCCCGCCCCGCTGCTGGGTGCCCGCCCCGCCCCTACGCCGCCAGCGCCAGGTGGCAGTCCTTGTACTTCTTGCCCGAGCCGCAGGGGCAGGGCGAATTGCGGCCCAAAACCCGCTTTTTGGTGCCCAGCTGGCGCAGCCACTGGCGGGGGCCGGGGGCACCGGCGGGGGCGTGCAAGGTTTGCTCGGGGTGCTGGTGCAGGGCCTGGGCCAGCAGCTCAAACAGCGCGGGGTGGTGCTCCTGAAGCTTTTCGGGGCGCTCGAAGAAGTACTCGTTCACCACCGCAAAAAACTCGGCCTCGTTGGTGCCGGCGTAGGGGTCAATGTCGGGGGCGCGGCCGGCCCGCACCGCCGCCAGCTCGCGGTGCAGCACCTCGGCCCAGGCCCCGCGCAGGGCCGGGGGCAGCACGGCGGTGGGCACGCCGTCTATCTGGCCGTCGGCCTCGTCCACGAGGTGCGCAAACTCGTGCACGCCCACGTTGTGGCGGTCGTCGGCATTGGCAAAACCCTGTACCAGCGCGGCGCGGCTCAGGCGCATGTACTGGCTGGTCTGGAAGCCTTGCACCGAACCCAAGAGCGTGCCCGGCAGGGCCTGCACCTCTTGGTCGGGGCGGGTTTCGAGCTGCCAGGCGTCGGGCACGATGAGCACCTCGTGCAGCGTGGGATACTCCCAGCCCGGAAAGCCAAACACCGGGATAACGGCCGCCGCCGCCACCAGCACCCGCACCAGGTCATCGACCTCGGTGTGGATGCCGGTGAGGCGCGTGCGGGCCAGAAAAAGCTGCATAGCTTGCTCAAAACGCCCCTTTTCGGCCTCGGGCAGGCCCGCGTAAAAGGCCACGTGCCCGGCCAGCAAAGCGCGCCAGCCCGGCGGGAAGGGCGCGGCCAGCGCCGCCCGGCGGCGGCGGCCCGCAGCGGTGAGGTAGCGGTAAAAAACGAAGAGCAGGGCCAGCAGCGCGGCCCCGGCGAGCAGGTAGGAAAGCGGCATAAGCTCCCCTAAACGGGCGGGCGGGTTTGCCGGTTGGGGGCGGGGGGCTGCGCAATTGCCGTTTCGGGTGCATTTTTGCGCTTTACCTTCCCTTCATACCCTGCGCCAACCGCCTGCCCTTATGAACGCCGCCGCCCTAAACACCGCCCTCGTGGCCCTTATCGAGAAGAAAGCCGAGCTGCAGGAGCTGACCTACGACGACTCGCGCTACGACGACGTGGAGGAAGCCCTGCACGACCTGGAAGACGATTTTAACGACGACTATGGCCCCGACCTGGAGGCCGCGCTGGAGAAGGTGCACGCCGAGCTGAAGTCGGACACCGACGTGCTGCTGCCCACGGCCTACCTGCCCGCCGCCCTCACCCCGCGCAAGGAAGACGGCGTGTGGATAGACTCGGAGAAGTACCCCGGCCGCGTGCGCCTAGTGCTGCGCCCCAACCCGGCGCGCTTTATCCTGACCATGAGCAAAGGCGAAGTAGAGGTGTGGACGGCCTAAGTGCCGCCCAGGTGGCGCAGCTGGCCCAGGTGCCCCGCGGCAATACCCAAAAGCACGTGAACCGCGACGTGCTGGCCTACCTGCTGCGCCACGAGGCCCCGCGCCTGGCCCGCCCCGCCCTGCGCTGGCTCGACGCCCCCTGCGGGGCGGGCGAGTTTCTGAGCCAGGTGCGGCACTTCTTTCCGCAGGCCCACCTCAGCGGTACCGATGTGCGCCCGGAGGCCCCCGCGGTGCCCGGCGAGGCCGTGGCCTACGTGCGGGGCGACCTTAGCCAGGGCGTGCCCTTTGGCGAGGCCGCCCCGTTTGATGTCGTCACCAGCATCAGCGGCATCATGTGCTTTGCCAATACGGCGCAGTTTGTGCAGGGCTGCGCCCAGCGGCTGCGGGCGGGCGGCCTGCTGCTCGTCAGCAACGACAACTGCCTGACCGTGCGCGACCGCCTCTCGTACCTGTTTGGCGGGCGCGTGCGCAGGTTCCGGCTCCTGTTCGAGCCCGCCGAGGGCAACTTCCAGCTGGTGCAGCACCAGGAGCTTAAGCGCCTCTTCGACATCAACGGCCTGGCCCTGACGCGGGTGGTCTACACCTCGTTTTACACCGAAGACCTGCTGTACCTGCCCCTGGCCCTGCTCTTGTGGCCCTGGCAGTGGTGGCAGCTGCGGCGCGCCCGCAGCAGCACCGGGCACGCCCTGCGGCGGCAGCTTTTTGGGTTTAAGTCGCTGCTGTACCGCCATTATTTTTTCGTGGGCGAAAAGCAAGGGTAGGGGGGTGCCCCTCGGCGAGCCTGGCAAACGGGGCGCCTCACCCCCCGGCCCCCTCTCCGAAAAGGAGAGGGGGAGCCTGACGCTAGCAAACGTCCGCTTACGGTCGGCTCCCCCTCTCCTTTTCGGAGAGGGGGCCGGGGGGTGAGGCGCCCCGGCCGCCGAGCCGCGTAAGGGATACTAAAATACTTTAGCGGGCAGGCAACCATTGCCTGAGCGTGTGCATCTTGCGGGCACAAACCTTCTGCCCCTGCCCGCTATGCCTACTCGCTACCTTCGCCACCTGCCAGCCCTGCTGCTGGGCCTCGCGGCCAGCAGCTGCGCCCCCACCTACCAGCTGGCCGTGCAGCCCGCCGAGTCGTACACGCTGCGGCCCAGCGGCCACGAGGCCGCCGAGGCCACGGCCGACGGCGTGGCCCTGCGCCTCCACTTTCTGGGGTATGAGCCGGACTACGTCATCTTCAACGCCGAGTACCACAACGACTCGCCGCACCCCGTAGAGGTAGTGCCCACCGCCTTTGGCTACGCGCCCGTGCGCCAGGAGGCGGTGGTGGTGCCCGGCCGCCGCGTGCGGCGCGGCGAGCAGGTGCCCGCCGCCGTGGCCGCCGCCACCCAGCACGCCCCCTGGCCCGCCCTGCCCGCCGCCCCGCTGCCCGCCCTCGACCCCGAGCCCGCCATCGGGGCCCTCGAAACCGGCGCGGGCCAGGAGGCCGCCAAGGCCAGCCGCCCCGACTGGGTGGGCGTGGCCCTGTTTGCGGTGTCGCTGGGTATGGACATTGCCAGCAGCACCCGCAGCCGCGAAACGCTGGCCCAGGCCCAAACCCGGGCCGTGGTGCACGACGCGGCCGTGGCCTACAGCGTTGTGGCCAATGCCAACCGCGTGCGCCACGCCGCCACCGCCGAGGCCCTGGCCCGCCGCGCCACTATGCTGCGCGAGTATGCCCTGCGCCGCGTGGTGCTGCAGCCCGGCGAGCAGGTGCGCGGCTACGTGTTCCTGCCCCGCTTCGACCACGCCGATGGCCTCGACGTGCTGGCGCCCGTGGGCCAGCAGCTCCTGAGCTTCCGCTTTGTGCAGGCCCACCAGCGGCGGTGAGTCAGTGAAGAGTTGAGCGTGAAGCGTGAAGAGTTAAAGGGGAAGGGGGGCGCGCCGCAGAGTCGGCGCGCCCCCCTTTTGGTTGGCGAGGCGGGCGGCCGGCGTTGAGCCGGCTGCCCGCCCCAGCCGCTGCGGCCAACGGCTTCCCCAGCCCAAGCCCCGCCTGGGCACGTGTCCCTTCCCCGATAAGCAAAAAAGGCCCGCCGAAACCGGCGGGCCCAACGCTTACCTCCTAACTCTTCACGCTTCACTCACCCTACCCTGGCCGGCTGCCCACCACCAGGCTCACGGTGGGGCTTTGGGCGCCCACCTGCTGGTCGCGGTCCACAAACACGGCGTAGTAGTCGCGCTGCTCGGGCTGGGCGGGCACCAGGTTGGGGCGGCGGTCTTCCCAGCGGCTCATGTTGAAGCGGCCCAGCAACGTAAACTCGCTCTCGCCAGTGCGGCAGCTATAGAGGTCGATGCCCTGGTGGCTGTGCTTGGTGTAGCGGCCATACACCACGCCCAGCTCGGCACTCACCACCAGGGCGGGGGCCTGGGCCGCCACTTTGGCGAGGGGCGTGGCGGGGCCGCTTTCGAGGTCCAGCATCACCAGCACCTCGGGGTTGATGTTTTGGGTATTGCGCAATTGCTTGCCAGCGGCGCGCACCGTGCGGCTCATGCTGCGGGTTTGCTCGCCTTCCAGCTTGCGCAGGCGCGCTAGCTGCTTCTGGGCTTCCAGCACCTGGGTGCGGGTTTCGAGGTAGGCGGCGGCATCGCGCTTGGAGGCCAAAAACGTGTCGCGGTTGAGGCCCGCCAGCGCCGAGGCTTCCTCGATTTTGGCGACATAATTCTCCGCGAATAGAAATAGCTTCGAGGATTCCTGCGGGTACCAATCTCTATACTGTGGCATACTATATGGAAATAAATAAGTGTTCCCAAACTTACTGCGCATCAGCATAGCTAGCAAGCCCAATACCCGGGCTTTGGGGCGCAAAGCCCCGCTTGGCGCTGCCAAGGCCGTTTTTTAACTGAAAATATTTTTTGAAGCCGTGCCCACTGCTCCGTAGCCTGCGCCTTGGAGTAGGATAATACCGTAGATAATTAGGCGGTTAGCCTAAGGCCATTCGGGTAGGCTACCCGCCCCAACGGCTCTCGCGTTGGGCTCCCGGCGCGCCACGCCGAAGTTCCGGCGTAGTGCGCCGGGCCCCCGGCGTGGCGTGCCGGGACTTCGGCGTAGTGCGCCGGGCCCCCGGCGTGGCGTGCCGGGACTTCGGCGTGGCGTGCCGGGACTTCGGCGTGGCGTGCCGGGCCCCCGGCGTGGCGTGCCGGGACTTCGGCGTGGCGCGCCGGGACTTCGGCGTGGCGTGCAGGGCCCCCGGCGTGGCGTGCCGGGACTTCGGCGTGGCGTGCCGGGACTTCGGCGTGGCGCGCCGGGACTTCGGCGTGGCGCGCCGGGCCCCCGCCGGCTAGCGCCGCCCCTTGCGCACCGCGCCCAGCACGGGGGCGCTCAGCTGCTGGTAGAGGCCAAAGAGAAACTCCAGCCGCGCCAGCTCGGTGGCAAAGGGCTGCGAGCGGTAGCAGCGGTCTACGGCGCGGTCGAGGGCCTGGTGGGCGCGGGCCAGGGCGGGCGGCATGGTGCCGGGGTCGTAGAGGGCGGCCAGGGGCTCGCCCCCAAAGCTGGCGCGGGCGGCCAGCACCCCCTCGGCGGCGGCGGCCACCGCCTGCCGCTGCGCCTCGGTCGGGGCCGGGGGGAAGGGGTAGTTGTTGTAGACTATATCCTTAGAATAGCGGAAGTCCGACTTCATTCGGCCGCACACCTGCCTTACCCAAGCCATGTGCATGTCTGAGGAAAGCATTCCAAACAAGTAAGGCGTAGCATTTGGGACAGTAAAGAGTAAATCACTAGGCACTACGTTGGCTGTCATAAAGCCAATAGGAATATACCTTCTGTTCTCAGAAGAAACCTTGGGAATCGCTAGGTAGGTTGCCGGTAGTTTTCGGTCCCGAAACAGGCTTGGCGTAGCGGCAAACTTCTGAGTGGAAGGCGCTATGCTGGCTTCGCGAAATGCCTTCACTTTCTGAACGCGCTCCAATACCAATGGCAGGGCCTTTAGGGTGCTGGGCGCAATATCTTCGAGCCATAGGCACCAGCGCGGGATACTATGCAGGAACTCCTGCGCGCCCATGAAACGCTTGATGAAGGGCGCAGCAGCAGGCTCGGCAGCTACTAAGGTTTCTTTCTCTTCATCAGACAGTAACAGGTTGCCGCCGTCGAGGGGCATATTGCCAAAATTGATGTCCGGCACACCCGCGCTAAGTGGGTTGCTCCTTTTAGTAACCACTACCTCCGGCCCATCGACCAGATACGGGTTGATAGCCTTGGCCGGAATTTCCTGCGGGGCGCTGCGCGGAGTGGCGTAGTCAAAAAGGCGCGGATTGGGCAGCTTTTCGGCCCCGTAGCCAATAATGACGCAGTACACGGCGGCATTGCCCCGCGCCTCGTTGCTCCACCGAAAGGTGCGGTGGGCAAACTGGATATGGCAGCGGGCACCCCGCAGGATTTCGCCCCACAGCAGGCCCACCTGCTCGCCCTGCGTCACCGAATTGGTGCTCACAAAGGCCACGCGGGTGGCCGGGTGCTGCTGCACATACTGGCCCCCCTTGAGGTACCAGGCCGCCACAAAGTCGAGTACGCCCGCCCCCTTGAGGGCTGGGCCCGCCACGGCTAGCAGGTCGAGGCGCTGGCCTTCGCTCATGAGCTTGGAGCCCACAAAGGGCGGGTTGCCGACGATGTAATCGAGCTGCGGAAACTCGGCGGGCCAGTCCACGCGCAGAGCGTTGGCGTGCACGATGCGGGCGCCGCTGGTGAGGGGCAGGCGCACGTAGCGCTGGTCGAAGCGGGCGGAGAGGGCCAGGTTGAGCTGGTGGTCCATGAGCCAGAGGGCAACCTCGGCAATGCGGGCGGCAAACTCCTCGACCTCGATGCCGGCCACCTGCTCGACGCGCACGAGCTGCAACAGGGCCAGGTTGACGTTGCGCCCGGCCGCAATTTCGTTGGCGTGCAGGCGGTCGAGGATGGCGTGCTCGAGCAGGCGCAGCTCGCGGTAGGCCACGACCAGAAAATTGCCGCAGCCGCAGGCCGGGTCGAGCAGGCGCAGGCCCGCCAATTTGGTTTGGAGGCGGGTGAGGGGGGCGCGGGCCGTGCCGGCCTGGGTTAGCTCGCCCCGCAGCCCATCCAGCAGCAGCGGGTCGAGCACCTTGAGGATGTTGGGCTCGGAGGTGTAGTGCGCGCCCAGCGTGCGGCGCTGCCGCGGGTCGGCAATGCTCTGAAACAAGGAGCCAAACACGGCCGGCGAAATGCGGCTCCAGTCGAAGTACGTGCACTCGATGAGCCGCTGCCGGGTAGCCTCGGTGAAGGCGGGCGGCCGGAAGTTCTCGCGAAAGAGCGCGCCGTTGACGTAGGGAAAATTGGCGAGGTGCGCGGGCAGGGCGCGGCTGCGGGCCGGGGCCGGGGTATCGAGCACGGCAAACAGCTCGCCCAGCTTGGCCCCCAGGTCGTGCCCGTCGGGGGCGGTGTGCTCTTCGAGCAAGGCCCGAAACTCGGCGGTGTCAAAAATGGCCGTGTCCTCGGCAAACAGGCAGAAGAGCAGGCGCACGAGCAGCACCTCCAGGGGGTGGCCGGCGTAGCCGTCGGCGAGCAGGGCATCGTGAAGCTGGGCCATGAGCTCGGCGGCCTGGGCATTGGCGGGGTCTTCAGGGCGCGGGGTGCCCGTGGCCCGGTAGCCGCTCAGGAAACCAAAGAGGTGGAGGTGCTCGGGCAGCTCGGCCAGGGCAAAATCGTGGCGGGTGCCCTCATCGAGGTTGTAGAGGCGCAGCCGGGCAAAGTCGCTGACCAGCACGTAGCCCGGCAGGTGGGCCTGGGGCAGGCGGGGCAGGTAGTCGAGGGCCTGCTGGTGGGCGGCGTCGAGGTCGCGGCCCAGGCTCTTCATTTCCACGAGCAGGGTGCCGGGCCACAGGGCATCGATGTAGCCCTGGCTGCCATCGGGCTTCTTCACGCGCTCCTCGAAGCGGGCGCGGCGGTGGCCCTGGGGCGAAAACACGTCGAAGAAGTCGCGCAGAAAGGTTTGGGCCTGCGATTTTTCGTCGTGGCCGAGGGCGTGGCGGCGGGCAAAGTCGGCGGCGCGGTGGCGCAGCTCGGCAAGGGAGAAGGGCATGGGGCGAAGGTAGGGGGCGCTTCGCTTGAGTTAAGAGGTAAGAGTGAGGAGTGAAGAGTTGGCGGGGGGGTGGGGAGCATGGCGCCTCAGCCCCCGGTCCCCTCGGCGGTTTGTGCGAGCGTGGCGCCACGAGCGGCGAGCCCCCGCCCCGCAAACCCCGCCCCCCGCCGCCTACTGCTGGGCCACCGCCACCTTGGCGCCAGCCTTGGCCGCTTCGAGCGAGGTATAGTAGACAGCGTGCAGCTCGTAGCGGTCGCGCTGGGCGGCGGTTTCGTGGGCGTAGCGCTGGGTAGCGAGCTGGCCAAAGACATTGTCGGACACCACCACGCTCACCTCGCGCAGGCCGGCGGCGGTGGCGCGGGGGTTAAACTCGGCAATGAGCCAGGCCTGGGCCTTGGCCGGAATAGCGCCCATGTGCCGCACATCGCCCACAAAGCCCCAGGGGCGCAGCGGGGTAGTGTGCGCCTCGTAGTAGAGCAGGGCGGCCTCTTGCAGGGCAATAAAGTCGGGGCCATTGGCAAAGCTCAGCCACTGCGTAATAACGCAGGGCACGTCGGCATCGACCAGCACGCGCCCGTAGGGCGCCTCAAAGATGATAGTGTCGGGCATGGGAGAAACAAGAAGCGCCGGCCGCCCCTGGGGGCGGCCGGCGCTTGTACGAAGGGCGGCAAAGGCGGGTTTTTGGGAGTGGGCGGGGCGCTTCACGTGTCAGGCTGAGCGCAGCGAAGCACCTTGCCAGGTGCCGCAAACCCTGGCGCCAGCCAGCGCGGGCAGCGAAGCGACCAAGATGCTTCGCTGCGCTCAGCCTGACGACCGCTGACAAACAGCCCGCCCGGCCCTACACCAGGTCGCTGAGTTCGAGCCAGCGCTCGCCCTTGGCGTCGAGTTCCTTCTCGACCACCTGCAAGCGGGCGGGCCAGGCCACGAGGTCTTGGCGGGTGCCCTGGCCGGTGGCGAGGTTGGCCACGAGCTGCTCCTTTTCCTGTTCGAGGGCGGCAATGTCCTTCTCCAATTGCTCAAACTCCTTTTTCTCGGCAAAGCTGGCGCGGCGCTTGGGGGGCGCGGCCACGGGCGCGGGGGCCGGGGCGGCGGGGGCGGCCGCCGCTACCTTGGCGGCGGCGCGGGCGGCTTTGGCGGCTTTTTCTTCGGCCTCCAGGGCGGCTTCGGTGTCGCGCTCGGCCAGGTAGTCGCGGTAGTCGGTGTAGTTGCCGGGGAAATTGAGCACCGCGCCGCCCGGCTCCAACACAAAGAGGTGCTCGGCCAGGTTGTCGAGGAAGTACCGGTCGTGGCTCACGATGAGCAGGCAGCCGCTAAAGTGCAGCAGGAAATCTTCCAGAATGTTGAGCGTACCCAGGTCGAGGTCGTTGGTAGGCTCGTCAAGTATCAGGAAGTTGGGGTTCTTCACCAGCACGCGCAGCAGCTGTAGCCGGCGCTTCTCGCCACCACTTAGCTTGCTCACCAGGGTGTACTGCTGGGCGGGCGGGAACAGGAAGAGGGTGAGAAACTGGCTCGCCGTGAGCACGTCGCCGTTGGCCAGCTCTACCACCTCCGCCACTTCCTTCACAATGTCTATCACGCGCTGGCTGGGGTCAAACTCCAGCTCGGTCTGGGTGTAGTAGCCAAATACCGTGGTTTGCCCCACGTCTACGCGGCCGCTGTCGGGCTGGAGCTTGCCGGTCAGCATATTGAGCAGGGTGCTCTTGCCGGCGCCGTTGGGGCCCACCAGCCCAATGCGGTCCTTCTTCTTGAAGACGTAGCTAAAATCGTCGAGCACCACCTTGTCGCCGAAGCGTTTGTTGAGGTGCTCGGCTTCGATAATCTTGCCCCCCTGGCGGGTCGTCTTCACGCTCAGTTCCAGCTGCTGCTTGCTGAGGTTGGTGCTGGCCTTTTCCTTGGTAATGTAAAAGGCATCGATGCGGGCCTTCTGCTTGGTGCCGCGGGCCTGGGGCATCCGGCGCATCCATTCGAGCTCCTTTTTGAAGAGCTGGCGGGCCTTCTCTACTTCGGTGGCTTCGCGCATTTCGCGGTCGGCCTTTTTCTCCACAAAGTAGGCGTAGTTGCCCTGGTAGCGGTACATCTGGCCTTTGTCCAGCTCCACAATCTCATTGGCCACCTTGTCCAGAAAATACCGGTCGTGGGTCACCATCAGCAGCGTGAGGCTGGGCGAGTTGAGGCGGTTTTCGAGCCACTCGATGGTGGCCAGGTCGAGGTGGTTGGTGGGCTCGTCGAGCAGCAGCACGTCGGGCTCCTCAATGAGCACGCGGGCCAGGGCCACGCGCTTGCGCTGCCCGCCCGAGAGCTTACTCACGTTGCGGGTCAGCAGCTCGCCCAAAATCCCGAGCTTGCCCAGGATTTGCTGCACCTGGCTCTCGTAGTCCCAGGCATTGAGGGCGTCCATGCGCTCCATCACCTTTTGCAGCTCGTCGGGGTCGTGGTTGGGGTCGTTCACGACGTGCTCGTAGGCCTTCACGGCGCGCAGCGTATCATTCTGGGAGGCGAAGATGGTTTCCTCCACCGTCAGCGACTCATCAAAAACCGGCTGCTGCCCCAGGTAGGTGACCCGGATGCCCTGGCGGCGGGTCACGAGGCCAGTGTCGGGGTTTTCGAGGCCGGCCAGCACCTTCATGAGGGTGGTCTTGCCCGTGCCGTTGATGCCGACAAAGGCAATGCGCTGCCCCTGCTGCAGCCCGAAGTTGAGGTTTTGAAACAGCCAGCGGTCGGCGTAGTTCTTCGAGATATTCTCGGCGGATAGCAAGTTCATAAGTACCCCAAAGGTACGGCGGCGGGGGGCGGCCAGGTGTAGCCGGGCAGCCGGGGCGCCTCCCCCCCCGGCCCCCTCTCCGAAAAGGAGAGGAGGAGCCTGACGTTGGTTGTTAGCTTTTAGCTGCTGGCTTTTGGCTCTCTATAAGTAAAAAGCTGGTAGCTAACAGCCAGTGTTCAATAGCTCCGTAAAGGCTCCCCCTCTCCTTTTCGGAGAGGGGGCTGGGGGGTGAGGCGCTACGCTAGAGCAGGCCGCTAACACCCGCTGACCACACAAAAGGCCCCGCCCGAACAACTCGGGCGGGGCCTGTGGCCGCAGCAGCTCTAGCGGCAGTTGCTACGCCAGCTTGGCCAGGCTGGCCTTGATGCGCCGGAAAGCCTCGGCCAGCTTCTCATCGGCGGCGGCGGTGCTAAAGCGCATGCAGTCGGGCGCGCCAAACGAGTCGCCGCCCACCGACGACACGTGGGCGTCATTGAGCAGGTACAGGGCCAGGTCGCCCGAATCGCGGATAACGGAGCCATCGGGCGCGGTGCGCCCGAAAAACGCCGCCACGTTGGGGAAGATGTAAAACGCCCCCTCGGGCGTGGGCGTCACCAGGCCGGGAATATCCTGGGCTAGCGCCAATACCAGGTCGCGGCGCCGGTGGTAAGCCGTCACCATCTCGTCGGCCGAGGCGCGGCCACCCTGCAAGGCGGCGAGGCCCGCGCGCTGCGCGATGGAGCAGGTGCCGGAGGTAATCTGGCCCTGGAGCTTGTCGCAGGCGGCGGCAATATCCTGGTGGGCCGCCAGGTAGCCCAGGCGCCAGCCCGTCATGGCGTAGCCCTTCGAGAAGCCGTTGACGGTGATAACCCGGTCCTTAATCGGGGCAAACTGCGCTAGGCTCACGTGCTCGCCCGTGAAGTTGATGTACTCATAAATCTCGTCGGCGAGGGCGTAGATGCCGGGGTTCTGTTCCAGCACTTCCGCGATAGCCCCCAGCTCGGCGCGGCTGAATACCGCCCCGGTGGGGTTGCAGGGCGAGGAGTACATCACCATCTTGGTGCGCGGCGTGATGGCGGCGGCAAACTCGGCGGCGGTTACCTTATAGTCGTTTTCGAGGCTGCCCATGATGGGCACGGCCACGCCCTCGGCCAGCTCCACGATGGCCGCGTAGCTCACCCAGTACGGCGAAAAAATGATGACCTCATCGCCCGGATTAATGAGCGAGAGCACGGCATTGGTGAGCGACTGCTTG